>NZ_JBUYWC010000025.1:0-49180 GCF_055230935.1 Rhodococcus ruitaii
GGATTATCCGTCGTGTGAGGCCATTGGCCTGTTGAAGATGGATTTTCTGGGTTTGCGCAATCTCACGGTCATTGGTGATGCGATCGACAATATCCGGGACAATCGGGGGATCGAACTCGACCTCGACACGCTGCCGCTCGAGGATCCAGCGACCTACGAACTACTCGCCCGAGGGGACACCCTCGGCGTGTTCCAGCTCGACGGCAGCGCGATGCGCGACCTGCTGCGTCGTATGCAGCCGACGGGATTCGAGGACATCGTCGCGGTGCTGGCGCTGTATCGGCCCGGCCCTATGGGCATGAACGCGCACAACGATTACGCCGACCGTAAGAACGACCGGCAAGAGGTCAAGCCGATCCATCCGGAACTCGAGGAGCCGCTCAAGGAGATCCTCGCGGATACGTACGGTCTGATCGTCTACCAGGAGCAGATCATGCAGATCGCTCAGAAGGTGGCCGGTTATTCCCTCGGTCGCGCAGACATCCTGCGTCGCGCGATGGGCAAGAAGAAGGCCGAGGTGCTCGCCGCCGAGTTCGAGGGTTTCGAAGCGGGCATGCTCGCCAACGGCTACGGCAAGGATGCGATCAAGGCGCTGTGGGACACCATTCTCCCGTTCGCCGGCTACGCGTTCAACAAGTCGCACGCTGCGGGCTACGGTCTCGTGTCGTTCTGGACGGCCTACCTCAAAGCGAACTATCCCGGCGAGTACATGGCCGGTCTGCTCACCTCGGTCGGTGACGACAAGGACAAGGCCGCCGTCTACCTGTCCGACTGCCGCAAGATGGGCATCACGGTGCTGCCGCCGGATGTCAACGAGTCGCACACCAACTTCACCTCGGTAGGTGAGGACATCCGATTCGGGCTCGGCGCCGTCCGCAACGTCGGTACCAACGTGGTGGCGTCGATCGCCAAGGCACGTGAAGAGAAGGGGCGGTACACCGACTTCTCCGACTACCTCGGCAAGATCGATACGGTCGCGTGTACCAAGAAAGTCACCGAATCGCTCATCAAGGCAGGAGGATTCGACTCACTCGAGCACCCGCGTAAGGGGCTCATGCTGGTGCATGCCGATGCCATCGACGCGGTGATGAGCACCAAGAAGGCCGAGGCCATCGGGCAGTTCGACCTCTTCGGTGGAGCCGACGCCGACGAATCCGTGACCGCGGTGTTCAACGTCAAAGTCCCCGACGAGGAATGGGACAGCAAGCATCTCCTTGCGCTCGAACGAGAAATGCTCGGTTTGTACGTCTCCGGCCACCCGCTCAACGGCGTCGAGCACGTGCTTGCCGCCCAGGCCGACACTCAGATCCCGGCGATTCTCGAGGGCGGCCTCAAAGACGGCGCTCAGGTCACGGTGGGCGGAATCCTCGCGTCCGTGAACCGCCGTATCAACAAGAACGGTCTCGCGTGGGCGTCGGCGCAGCTCGAGGACCTCACCGGCGGGATCGAGGTGCTTTTTTTCCCACAGTCGTACGCTGTGTACGGCATGGACGTCGTCGAGGACTCGGTGGTCCTCGTCAAGGCGCGCGTGTCGATCCGTGACGATCGGATCTCCCTGATCGCCAACGATCTCGCGGTACCGGATCTGTCCCAGGTAGGGGTGGCCAAGCCGGTGTCGGTAGCGATGCCGACCCGGTTGTGCACCCCCGACAAGGTCGGTGCGCTGAAGAATGTGCTCACCAGACATCCCGGTACTGCAGACGTCCACGTGCGGCTGATCACGGGCAGCAAAGTGCACCTGCTCAGGGTCGATGACAGTCTGCGTGTGGAGCCGTCGTCGGCGCTCATGGGCGACCTCAAGGCGTTGCTCGGCCCGGGTTGCCTCGCGACCTGAGCGCGCGATGACGCAAAGACGTCGGTGTGGTGTTTCCGACTGCCTATAGGGCGGTCGGAGACACCACGTTTTCTCGGCGAAGGCGACGGTAGTACAGCCCGCGTGTGAACCAGGTAACGGTCGCAGCACATGCAGATCCGAGCACTGCCACCTGAGGATCGGTGGTGACGACGAACAGAACCAGCAGTGTCAGGGCGCCGAGGGCAAGTGCCTCGAGCTTGTAGAGGGGCCACTCGGTACCGGCGATGTCGACACCGACCGTGCGAGGGGGCCTGTGGTTCGGTAGGTCGAGGATCGTCATCGATAGCGCCTCCGGTCGAGGAAAGTCTTCCTCGAGGGTACTCGCATCGAAGATTTCGGGTCAACGAACTTTTGATCCGGGGTGTGGCGGATCACGTCACGGTGTTCACTGGGTGCATGCCTCTCACCGGAGAATACGAACCCAGTCCGTCGAAGTGGGCCGCCGACCAGGTCGAGGCCTACGAGTCGTCGGGAGGAATCGAGGGCACCACCCTCAATGGGAAGCCCGTCGTCGTCCTCACCACCCGTGGCGCCAAGACCGGCAAGCTGCGAAAGACACCCTTGATGCGCGTCGAACACGATGGTGAGTACGCGGTTGTGGCCTCGCTCGGCGGCGCACCGAAACATCCCGTCTGGTACTACAACGTCACTGCGAACCCCCAGGTGGAACTGCGGGACGGCACCGAGGTTCACGACATGGTGGCACGCGAGGTGCACGGCGACGAGAAGACGCAGTGGTGGGACCGAGCGGTGGCTGCCTTCCCCGACTACGCCGACTACCAGACGAAGACCGATCGCCAGATCCCGGTCTTCGTCCTCGAACGGAAGTAGGTCGGCCGATGGCTGCGCGCACCGTCGCAGATCAGCTGGTCGGTCAGCTCGTCGATGCGGGTGTGCGGCGGATCTACGGGATCGTCGGCGACAGCTTGAACCCCGTCGTGGATGCCGTCCGCCGCACCGGCGGAACCGCATCCGGCGGCATCGACTGGATCCACGTGCGTCACGAGGAGGCTGCGGCATTCGCGGCCGCGGCGGACGCGCAGCTCACCGGGGAGCTGGCGGTGTGCGCAGGATCGTGCGGGCCGGGCAACCTGCATCTGATCAACGGACTCTACGACGCGCACCGATCCGGAGCCCCCGTACTGGCCATTGCCTCCCACATCCCGTCCACCCAGATCGGGTCCGGATACTTCCAGGAAACCCATCCTGATCGGCTGTTCGTCGAATGCTCCGGCTACGCCGAGCTGATCAGTGCCGCTGCGCAGGCTCCGCGAGTGCTGCACAGTGCCATGACGCACGCCCTCGCCGGACCGGGCGTCGCCGTCGTCACACTGCCCGGCGACATCGCAGCACTGCCCGCTGAGGGGCGTTCGCCGCGTCTCGTCCGCACCGGTGCCCCGACCGTCGTACCCGCCGATTCGGATGTCCGAGCCCTGGCCGAGGCTGTCGACGCCGCCGGCAAGATCGCAATCTTCGCCGGTGCGGGAGTTCGCGGCGCACGCGAGGAGCTACTGGATCTCGCCGATACCGTTGCCGCGCCGATCGGGCACAGCCTGCGTGGTAAGGAATGGATCCAGTACGACAACCCGTTCGACGTCGGGATGACGGGTCTGCTCGGCTACGGTGCCGCCCACGACGGTATGCACGGTGCCGACCTGCTGCTGCTCATCGGCACCGACTTTCCGTACGACCAATTCCTCCCCGACGTGCGCACCGCGCAGATCGATATCGACGCGGGCCGGCTCGGCCGTCGCACCGAGTTGGACCTCGCGGTGCACGGCGACACCGCCGCCACCCTGCGGGCGTTGAAGCCGTTGATCCGACGCAAGACCGATCAGAAGTTTCTCGAGCGCACCCTCGAGCGGCATCGTGGTCTGATGGACAAGGTGGTCGGCGCCTACACGACCCCCGTCAAGCAGCGGAAGCCGATTCATCCCGAGTACGTCGCGTCGATCCTCGACGATGTCGCGGCAGACGACGCCGTGTTCACTGCCGACACCGGCATGTGCAATGTGTGGTCCGCACGGTACCTCACCCCGAACGGGCGACGCCGCTTCCTGTCGTCGGCGCTGCACGGATCCATGGCCAACGCGCTGCCCCACGCGATCGGGGCCCAATTCGCAGCGCCCGGTCGGCAAGTGGTCTCGGTCAGCGGCGACGGCGGACTGTCGATGTTGCTCGGGGAACTGATCACCGTGGTCATGCATCGATTACCGGTCAAGATCGTCCTGTTCGACAATGCGACCCTGGGAATGGTCAAACTCGAGATGCTCGTCGACGGACTCGCCGACTTCGGGGTGGACGTCCCGGCGGTCGACTATGCGCGGGTAGCCGAGGCGCTCGGGTTCTTCGCGCGCCGAGTCGACGACCCGGCAGACGTGGAGCAGACGCTGCGGGACGCATTCGCGCATCCCGGCCCCGCACTGATCGACGTCGTGACCGACCCGCTTGCGCTCTCGCTCCCGCCGACCATCACCGGGGAGCAGGTGAAGGGATTCGCCCTGGCCATGTCGAGGCTCGTGATGAACGAGGGGGTGGGCGAAGCGGTGAAAATGGCGAAGTCGAACATTCGTAACCTGCCGAGACCTTCCCAGTTCCGGTCCTGACCGTGAGTGGAGGGGGCCGCGTGGGCGGTGTGAGCGGCAAGTGGCAGCATTGAACGGTGACCTCCACCTCGCGAACCGCCGAACCGACCGATACGATCGCCGTACCGACCGCGGCCGATATCGATATGGCGGCAGAGCGAATTGCGGAGGCGGTCTCGCCCACCCCGATCGACCTCAGCCCCCGGCTGTCGGCCTTGACCGGCGCGCAGGTCTACCTCAAGCGCGAGGACCTCACACGGGTACGTTCCTTCAAGCTGCGGGGCGCCTACAATGCGATGGCCCAGCTCGACGCCCGGGAGCGTGCCGCCGGCGTTGTGACGGCCAGTGCGGGAAACCACGCGCAAGGCGTTGCCTATGCCTGTCGGACGATGAGAATCGATGGCCGCATCTATGTACCCGCGCGCACCCCGAAACAGAAGCGTGACCGCATCGAAGTGCACGGAGGGGGATTCGTCGAACTGATCGCCGTAGGCGACACCTTCGACGCTGCTGCTGCTGCCGCTGCCGACGACGCGGAGCGCACCGGCGCGACCATGATCCCGCCGTTCGACGATGCCCGCACTGCCGCCGGACAAGGGACCATCGCCCGCGAGATCCTCGAGCAGATCCCGGGCGACCTGGATGTGCTCGTCGTACCGGTCGGTGGTGGTGGCCTGATTGCGGGCATCGCGGCCTACCTGCGTGAGCGCTCTCCGCAGACCGCGATCGTCGGTGTCGAACCCAAGGGTGCGGCGTCGATGACGGCCGCGCTCGTCGCCGGTGGCCCCGTGACTCTGCCCGAGGTGGAACCGTTCGTCGATGGTGCCGCCGTCAAGCGGATCGGCGACGTCCCGTATGCGGTGGTGTCGCAACTCGGCGCCGAGGTGGTCTCCCACTCGAGCCTGCCCCTTGTCGCGAGTCTGCGCGCGGAGGGCCTGGGCCACTCGCCTTTCGGCATGACCCAGGTCGACGAAGGCGCGATCTGCACGTCGATGCTCGAGCTCTACCAGAGCGAGGGCATCATCGCAGAACCCGCCGGTGCCCTGTCGGTCGCAGCTCTCGACGGCCTGTCGATCGAGCCGGGTGCGACGGTGGTGTGCCTGGTGTCCGGCGGAAACAACGATGTGTCCCGGTACGGGGAGATCATCGAGCGTTCTCTCGTACACCGGGGTCTCAAACACTACTTCCTCGTGAACTTCCCCCAGGAGCCCGGAGCGCTGCGACGGTTCCTCGACGAGGTACTCGGCCCCGATGACGACATCACGTTGTTCGAGTACGTCAAGCGCAACAACCGTGAAACGGGAGCCGCGTTGGTCGGTATCGAACTTGGTGCAGCGGAGGATCTTTCAGCACTCCTGCGTCGCATGGAGGCATCGCCACTCGAGGCGAGTCGACTCGAACCCGGATCACCGGCCTACCGCTACCTCACCTAGCTGATCGACATGGTCGGCCGGTCCGTCCCGGGTCTCACCACGGCATGCACACCAGCCAGGGGCCGAACCAGAAACAATTCGGGCGCCAGTGGTTTCCACGATTCCAGTCGTTGTGGTGTCCGCGATCCCTATCGTGATGGTTGCGGTCTTTGTTCCAGTTGTCGTGGTGCCCACCTCGATCGCGATCCCACCCACGGTCGTTGTGCCTGACGTCGACGACCCCCGGAGTGGAATCGGTCGCCGGGGCTGCGGTGGCCACGCCCATGGGGGTGAGGACAAGTGCAGCGGTGAGGAACGCGCTCGCCAGCACTTTCTTGGGTTCCATGATGATTCACCTCGAAAAGAGTTCGGCGGTATCGACGACGGTACTCGCGTTCTCGAGGCCGCATCAAGAGCGACGGTGTGCACAGAACGACAACGAATGTTGACCGCTCGGTCAAGCGGCCGTTCGGGATTCGACGATGACGAACGAGTGTCCGGGAACGAGCACCGCGGAGCGGGTGCGATTGACGACGGGATCGTCCCACCAGAGGATCGGGTGACCACCGACGGGAACGGTCACCGGTTCGTTGCCGAGATTGCACACCACGCGAATCGCGCCGCGATGCACCACAATCCAGCGTTCGTCCTCGTCGTAGGTCGTCTGGAGGTGTTCGAGCCACGGATCGGTGAGTTCGGGGCGGTTGCGTCGCAGCGCGAGCAGCTGCCGGTAGCATTCGAGTAGTCGAGCGTGGTCCGGCTCGATGCGCTCGTCCCAGCGAAGAGTGGACCGGCGGAACGTCTCTGCATCCTGGGGGTCCGGAACATCGTCGGCGCTCCAGCCGTGGTCACCGAACTCCCGTCGGCGTCCCCGGACGACGGCCGTGGCAAGTTCCGGTTCCGGGTGGGATGTGAAGTACTGGAACGGGGTACTCGCGCCCCACTCCTCGCCCATGAACAGCATCGGGGTATACGGCGAGGTCAGAACGAGTGCTGCCTTGACAGCGAGCTGGCCACGATCGAGGTAGCCGCCCGGACGGTCGCCGCGGGCCCGGTTGCCGACCTGGTCATGAGTGCACGTGTAGGCGAGCAAGGCACTGGCCGGTACCCTGCGCACATCGAGCGGGCGACCGTGCACGCGACCACGAAACGACGAGAAGGTGCCGGCGTGGAAGAATCCGTGCCCGAGGGTGTGTGCCAGGCACTCGAGTGAACCGAAATCGCCGTAGTAGCCTTGCCTTTCGCCGGACACTGCAGCGTGGATCGCATGATGGACGTCGTCGTCCCATTGCGCGTCGAGTCCGTATCCGCCCGCGGACCGGGGCGTGACCGTTCGGGGATCGTTCAGGTCGCTCTCGGCGATCAGGCTCAGGGGGCGACGGAGATGAGCGGACAGGCGCAGAGTTTCGACCGACAGCTCCTCGAGCACGTGCACCGCGGTGTGATCGGTCAGCGCGTGAGTGGCATCGAGGCGGAGTGCATCGACGTGGAACTCGCTGAACCAGCGGAGGGCATTGTCGACGATGTAGCGGCGCACCTCCCCGGACCCGGGACCGTCGAGATTGATGCGTTCACCCCATAGTCCCGGATTCCCGGCGAGGTAGGGGCCGAACCGTCCCAGGTAGTTTCCGGACGGGCCGAGGTGGTTGTAGACCACATCGAGTGCTACGGCGATGCCCCGGTCGTGGGCGGTGTCGACGAATCGTTGCAATGCGTCGGGACCGCCGTATGCCTCGTGAACCGCGTACCAGAGCACACCGTCGTAGCCCCATCCACGGGTTCCGTTGAATGCGTTGACGGGCATCAACTCGACGAAGTCGATGCCGAGAGCTGCGAGATCGTCGAGGCGCTCGATCGCGGAGTCGAGGGTGCCTCCCTCGGTGAACGTGCCGATGTGCAGTTCGTACAGCACACTTCCGGCAAGTTGGCGTCCGGTCCAGGCGTGGTCGGTCCAGCGGTCGGGGTCGATCCGGTGCAACTGCGACAGTTCGTGGACGCCGTCCGGTTGGCGTGGGGAGCGGGGATCGGGCAGAACGGTGTCATCGTCATCGAATACGTAGCCGTAGCGGGACCCGGGGGAGGCCTCGACCTCGGCGCGCCACCACCCGTCGTTCTCCCGGTGCATCGGATGGAGTTCGCCGTCGGCATGGAGGCGGACGGACGAGGGAGTCGGAGCCCAGACCTCGAAGGTGTGCACGTGGCCCAGCATGCACTGTTCGCGCGTCGCGCGCAGCACATTTTCGGTGCACCGATGCTGCAGTCGATGCTGTTAGGCTGGCGTGGATGTCCGCAGACAGAAGAACGTACCGGTCGCCGTTGCGGGACGAAGCTGCGCGTCGCACCCGCATCACGATCAGAGACGCAGCCGCGACACTGTTCGAGCGGAACGGGTATGTGAGTACCACCGTCAAACAGATCGCCGACGAAGCGGGCGTCGCAGTGCGGACGGTCTTCACCGCATTCCCCGACGGCAAGGCCCAGTTGTTCCGCGAAGCCCTCGACGTCGCGGTCGCCGCCGACGAACCCGCCGCCACCGGAACGCCCCTGGCCCGGTCACCGCGTGCGCTCGGCGCCGCAGCCGCAGTCGTCGACCAGGTGGTGGAGTACGGCGCGGCGATGCTCGAGCGGGCCGGTGGCCTGCTGATCACCTCGATCGAGTCGTCGGGCGCCGACCCGGACATGAAACGATTCGCAGACGACGACGCTCGCGCCACCGCCGAGAATGCGCGAACTCTCGCGGAAGGTCTGTACCGCAGCGGATGGCTCCGCGCCGATGTCACCGTCGACCACGCCGCGGACGTGCTCTACACCCTCAGCTCCCCGCAGGTACATGCGTTGCTGCGCCGCGATTGCGAATGGGACGTCGACCGGTATCGAACCTGGCTCGCCGACACCCTCCGGACGACGCTGCTGCGCTGATGCCCGTAGTGCTGAGACCCGTAGTGCTGAGACCTGTAGTGCTGAGATCCCCGCGCGACTATCGTTGGCCCGCCGCGTCGAGATACAGCCATGCGCCGTCCTCCCGGATGAATCGGCTGTGCTCGTGCACGGTGTCGGCGCTCCCGCGCTCGATGTAGTGCGCGCGGAACTCGACCGTGCCCTCGGTGTGCAGGAACCCGCCGCCCGTGGTCCGCAGGACGTCGAGACCGGTCCAGCTGATTTCTGGGTCCACATCGAGCGTTGCCGGCCTGGCAGTCGGATGCCAGGTCCGTAGCAGGTAGGCGGTGTCGCCGAGCGTGAATGCCGTGTACCGCGACCGCATGAGTTCTTCAGGTGTCGTGGCGACGCCACCATCGAGAAGCCGTCCGCAGCAGTCGGAGAATCGGAGTCCGCGCCCACACGGGCACGGCGTGTCGGCAGTGGGCTTCCGGTCGCGATGTCGGCTCATCGGACCATTGTCGCCGACCGTGGAGGCGCGCCGCGACGTGTCCTTGCCGAACACACCGCGCGGGCGCAGGATTGACCTGTGTGCAGGAGACTTCGGTGAGCGACGCGCTCGACCCGCGCTTGGTCTATCTCGACGAACACGGACACCAGCACTACGTGGTGCTGACGTCGGCGACCCCACGGGTGACGGTCGGCCGAGCGCCGGAATCCGATGTGGCGTTCTCGGGCGACGAGGAGGTGTCGCGCCTGCACGCCGTGGTCGAGTGGCTCGGCACCCATTGGACGATCCTCGATGACGGGCTGTCGCGCAACGGAACCTTCGTCAACGGCGAGCGGATCGCCGGCCGCCGCCGGTTGCGCGAGGGCGACAGCATTCGCATCGGTTCGCACCGGCTGCGATTCCAGGAGGTCGGAGCGGAACACGACGAGGCGACCCGGATGGCCGCAGAGCTACCCACGGTGCACTCGTTGACCGACACCCAGCGCGGGGTGCTGCGTGCGCTGTGCCGCCCGTACAAGCACGGTGTCGCCTTCGCGTCGCCGGCATCCAACCAGACCATCGCCTCCGAGCTCTATCTCAGCGTCGACGCCGTGAAAACCCATCTGCGGACACTGTTCGCGAAGTTCGGAGTCGAGGACCTACCGCAGAACCGCAAACGGGTGCGCCTCGCCGAACTTGCGATGCACACCGGTGTGGTCAGCGAACGCGAGCTGTGACGCCGAAGGCGGTGCCCCCGTGACGCCGAAGGCGATGCCCCCTCTGGGATCCGACGGTTCACCACGCCGGGGTGACGCGCTCGGCCAGGCACCGGAGGGCAGCGGCCACTGCGGCGGGGTGCTCGACGGTGACCGAATGACCGGCACCCGCGACGCACACGAGCTCCGAGTGGGGTAGCCGCGAGGCCACACCGGCAGAGAGTTCGAACGGTGTCCACTCGTCGCGGGATCCGCACAACACCAGCGAGGGAAGGTCGGCCAGCACGGCGAGGGCGTCGGCCTCGTCCAGTACCGCAAAGCTGCGGAGGAAGCCTGCCATCGTGACAACCGATGTGTCGCTGCACAGTAACGTGAGGAGCGTGACCAGCCAGGCTCCCGGACGCGGTGCGGCGCCGCGACGATGTAGCGCACCGGCCACGGGCAGGCCTACTCGGCCACCCCACCGCGCCACCCGCTGCGTGATGCGGGGTGCCCGGGACACAGCCCGGCGGAACAACCCCACCGCCGGGCTGTGCAGGTACCGCCCGAGCCCGGAATGTGCGAGATCGTCGGCTGCGGTGGAGATCAACGCGACCCCCGCGACACGAGTGCCGATGTCGGTCGGATGTTGACGCGCGTACGACAGGATTGCCATGCCGCCCATCGAATGACCCACCAGGACGACGGCGCCGGAGGTGGCGGCATCGAGCACCGCGCCTAGATCCCGCCCGAGCTGATCGAGGGTGTACGTCTCGGCGGGTGCTCCACCCGACCGGCCATGACCACGGTGATCGAAGAACACCATGCGTACCGGCCGGTCCAGCGTGAGGAGCAGCGCCTGACGGAGCCGAGACCAGGTGCCGGTGTCGTGGCAGTGTCCGTGTACGAACACGAACGTCATTTCCGCCGTGTCGGGGCCGGTCTCGGTGACGGCGAGGGATACCCCGTCGTCGGCATATACGGTGGTGTGCCGTAGGCGCGTCGAGTGGTGGGTAGCGAACATGTATCGAGGGTCCGCGCCGGAGCGGGGCGGTACGAGATCCCCTGACGGTGGAACCCGAAAACCGGGGATGGCCACCCCTCCACCCTTGGGGTGGTGGACAATCCCGGTATGCATTCGCAGCGCTATGTCGGGGTCGTCGGACCGGGGGAGGCGACACCCGAGCAACGGCGGGTTGCTCGCCAGGTCGGTGGTCTGCTTGCCGGTCGCAGGGCAGTCGTCGTCACGGGCGGTCTCGGTGGGGTCATGGCCGCCGCGTCACGGGGAGCAATCGAAGCGGGCGGAACCACGCTCGGGCTGCTTCCCGGCGATGACCGGGTGGCAGGCAATCCGTACTTGACGGTGGCGATCCCGACCGGCCTGGGGGAGATGCGCAATGCCCTGCTTGTGCGCAGCAGCGACGCGCTCGTCGTGGTCGGCGGGAGCTGGGGAACGATGAGCGAGGTCGCGTTGGCAGTACGCACCGGCGTCCCGGTCGTGTCGATCGGGGGCTGGAGGATGCCCGCCGGTGGAGTGCTCGACGTCGAATCGCCGGAGGAAGCGGTCGAATGCCTGCACGCGTTGCTCTGGCGCAAGGACGCCTGATCCTGACGTACCGCACGAGTCGTTCCACAGCAGACAGGCATCTACGCCCCTGAAAAGACAAGTTCTCTTGACATCTGATGTCAAGAATGCTTGTCTTCTCAGGGTGGCGAGCACTGTGAGGGACAACCGGGTCCGCGAATTTCGTAAGCGGGCGAGGCTCACTCAGGCCGAACTCGGCGCGCAAGTAGGCGTCAGTCGACAGAGCATCGTGTCGACTGAGAAGGGCGACTATGCGCCCAGCGTCTACCTCGCATTGCGGCTCGCGCGGAGTCTTGGCTCCACCGTCGAAGAATTGTTCCCCCTGACCGAGGAGGGTCGGTAATGGCCGTGTTCATGAAAGCTGCTCGCTTCATCGGCGATCTGGACGACGAGTTCTATCATGACGAACGGCAGCGCGATGTGTGGAATGAAGCATCGGCAGTGGGATTCCAACTCGCCCAATGGTCCGCCCTCGTCGGTGCAGCCCTTCTGCCCTGGATCGCTGGACGGATCGGTGCGCAGATCTCGATCGGCGTTCTCGCCGTGTGGTTCGTCATCTCGATGGTGACAATTGCGTATGCACGCGCCGCACATGTCGATCTGTACTCGACTGCGAAGACGTGGCGCCCACGGGTCATCCTGGCCGGTGTCGCCTACCTCGCCGGCATCGTCGGCATCTACGCCCAACTGGCCACTCCCGTCGATCAGGATGCCTCGACGTGGGCGGGATTGATCGTCGGCGGGCTCATCGGTGGAGGCGCCGCGATAGCCGGCGTCGTGTGGTATCAACGCCGCGAGCGTCGTCGCAGGGAAGACGAGGATGCTCGTGATCTGGCGGATCTCTAGGCGATCGTAGCCGGCGGTCCGAGCCGGCTCAGCGCAGCGACCGGAAACTCCGTGAGCAGTCCGTCGAGACGGACCTGCCCCGAGGCCGTCCGTCCCGTCAGCCGGTCGACCCAGTCTCCCGGGGGGAGAACAAGAACCGTATCGGCCCAACCGTCCGCGCCCAGCGCGACCGTGTGTCGCGACGCCACCGCCACGACATCGACCTCGTCGACATGCGGGCCCCGACCGTACGCGAGCGCATGATGTGCCGCCGGTCCGGCCGCTCGCATCGGCACGTAGGCGCCACCGACGAAACTGGCCGGCCGCTCGCGACGCAGGTGCAATGCGGCGCGGACCACCGCGAACTTCGCCGGCACCTCGGCGGCACGCACGAGTCGTCGCCGTACCGCGTAGTCGACGGGTCGGCGGTTGTCGGGGTCGACGAGCGAGTCGTCCCACAGTTCGGTGCCCTGATAGACGTCCGGGATACCCGGGCCGAGAAGCTGGAGAAGCTTCTGGCCCAGCGCATCCGATGAGAAGTGTGGTTCGAGGCCGGCAACGAACTCGGACATCCCTGCAGCGCACGGGCCGTCGCACACGGCGTCGAGCCAGGTCAGGACAGAACCTTCGAACTCGGCGTCCACGTCGGTCCACGATGTCCGGGTGCCGTTTTCCCGCACCGCCTTCCGGACATACTCACGCAGGCGACTTCGCAGTGCGCCGGTGACGGCGCCGTCGACCGGCCACACTCCGAACAGCGTCTGCCAAAGGAACGCCCCGACCGCCGGATCGGGACTCGGCGCCGCCATCTCCCACTCCGTCACGCAGTCGGCCCACAGCCGCGACACCTGCGACAGCACTCCGATGCGCGCGCGGACATCCTCGCTGCGCTTGGTGTCGTGCGTGGACAAGGTGGTCATCGTCCGTGGCCACGAGCGCGCACGCTCCGCCCACGCCAGGTGGAACTCACTCGGATCGAGGCCGAAGCGTCCGGGATTCCCGCCGACCTCCTGCAGGGAGATCAGGCGTGCCGCGCGATAGAACAGACAGTCCTCCACCGCTTTCGCGGTCGCGGCGCCGCACACCTGCCCGAACCGCGCGACGGTCTCGGAGTCCGTGGCCAGCGCCCGTACCACCACCGCGAGAGCAGGCGCCAGCGCTGGTTCGCTGCGCCGCACCTGACCGACGATGCGCGGCAGCATCGTGCTCAGCGGCGCGTAGTCGGCTCGGTACACCGGTATCTGCGTGACGATCGCGACTACTGCGTCGCGCACCGCAGCGTCGGTGAGTGCAGGATCGGTGTCCATGGTCTTGTCGGTCGAGTGCCGAATGGTGCGTACGAGCCGCCGAATCTCCGCCGCGAGACCCGTCTCGAGCACCTGCCGTCCGAGCAGATGTTCCTGCGCGTGCAGCCATTCCGCGTCGCCGTCGGCGCCGGTGAATCGGCGTGAGAGCGCGGTCAGCTCGTCCTCGCCACGCGGATCGAGGAACACCGCGGAAAGTTCGTTGAGGGTGTCGTAGCCGGTGGTTCCGTCCACGGGAAGCGTCGCGTCGAGCGGTTCGCCGTCGGCAAGGACCTTCTCCACCACGAGCCACCGGCCGGGGCCGACCAGATCGCGCAGTTGCCGGAGATAGTGAGAAGGATCGGCCAGACCGTCGGGATGGTCGACTCGAATGCCGTCGACCAGATCGTCCGTGATCCACGACGCGACCTGGGCATGCGCCGCATCGAACACGTGAGGATCCTCCACCCGGACGGCCGCAAGGTCGTTGACGGTGAAGAACCTCCGGTACCCGATCAGGCCCGAATCCCACGGCACCAGCCGATACGTCTGCCGATCGTGGATCTCGGCCGCAGCACCGGAATCGGTGCCCGGTGCGATGGGAAACCGCTTGTCGTAGTAGGCGATCATCGGCTCTACGTCGGATCGGTCGACCGTCAACTCGCCCGAATCGTCGCCCGAAGCCAGGACGGGAAGCGCAATCTTTCCGTTCGCGCCGTTGTCGGCCGCGGTATCGAAGTCGAAGAAGTCCGCGTACCCGGACTCGCGGCCGCGGCGAAGGGCATCCCACCACCACGGATTCTGCCGTGGATCGGCGACCCCGACATGATTGGGGACGATGTCGACGATCAATCCCATCCCGCGTGCGCGTGCGGCATCGGCCAATGCTTCCAGCCCGGAACGACCGCCGAGCCCGGCCGAGACCGTGCGCGGGTCCGCCACGTCGTATCCGTGCGTGGACCCGGCCATCGCGGTGAGCACGGGCGACAGGTACAGATGAGAGATGCCGAGTGCGTCGAGGTAGTCGACCAGATCCACTGCATCGGCGAAGGTGAATGCATCGGGGCGCATCTGCAGTCGGTAGGTCGCTGTCACGGCGACGGGATCCACCGCACCGGAATCCGTCGGGGCCGCGTTCATGCCGTCTTCCTCAGCACGAGTACCGAGCGGGCCTGCACGGTCACCGACTCTCCGGCCGAGACCATGTTCGGATCGCATCGACCGTCCGCGATGGAGGTGTCGAGGGTGAGCATCCATTCCTGAGCGTGCGGACCGTCCGGGGTGACGAAGTCGATCGATTCGTCATGGGCGTTGAAGCACAGAAGGAATGAGTCGTCGACGACCCGCTGACCGCGCTGATCGGGTTCGGGGATGCCCTCGCCGTTGAGGAGCACCGACAATGACCTACCGAATCCGCTGTCCCAGTCTTCCGGTGTCATCTCGTCACCGCGCGGGGTGAGCCAGGCGATGTCGCGGGATTGATCCCCGCTGCGGATCGGGCGACCTTCGAAGAACCGACGACGCCGGAACACCGGATGTTCGGTGCGCAACGCGATGACGTTGCGCGTGAACTCCAGCAGATCCGCATTCGTCTCGGCGAGTGTCCAGTCCATCCAGGACAATTCGTTGTCCTGGCAGTACACGTTGTTGTTTCCGCTCTGGGTGCGGCCGAGTTCGTCGCCGTGCGTGATCATCGGGGTACCCTGCGACAGCAGCAACGTCGCGAGGATGTTGCGCTGCTGCCGTGCCCGTAGAGCGAGGATGTCGGGGTCGTCGGTCGATCCTTCCACGCCGCAGTTCCACGAGCGGTTGTGCGACTCACCGTCGCGGTTGTCTTCGCCGTTCGCCTCGTTGTGTTTCTCGTTGTAGGACACGAGATCCGCGAGTGTGAATCCGTCGTGCGCGGTGACGAAGTTGATCGACGCGCTCGGTCGTCGTCCGGTGTCCTCGTAGAGATCGGAGGAACCGGTGAGGCGCGACGCGAATTCGCCGAGTGTGGCGGGCTCACCGCGCCAGTAGTCGCGGACCGTGTCGCGATACTTGCCGTTCCACTCGGTCCACAACCCGGGGAAATTGCCGACCTGATAGCCGCCTTCGCCGACGTCCCACGGTTCGGCGATGAGCTTGACCTGCGAGACCACCGGATCCTGCTGGACCAGATCGAAGAATGCGGACAGCCGGTCGACGTCGTGCAGTTCGCGGGCGAGGGTCGATGCGAGATCGAACCGGAATCCGTCGACGTGCATTTCGGTGACCCAGTACCGGAGGGAGTCCATGATCAGCTGGAGCGTGTGGGGGTTCCGTGCATTGAGACTGTTGCCGGTGCCCGTGTAGTCCATGTAGTGGGCCTTGTCGTCGTCGACCAGCCGGTAGTAGGCGGCATTGTCGATCCCTCGGAACGAGATGGTCGGGCCGAGATGGTTGCCTTCGGCGGTGTGGTTGTAGACGACGTCGAGGATGACCTCGATCCCCGCTTCGTGGAACGCGCGCACCATCGCCTTGAACTCGGAGACCACCCCGCTCGGTTTCGACGCCGACGAGTACGCCGCGTGCGGAGCGAAGAACCCGACCGTGTTGTAACCCCAGTAATTGCTGAGCCCTTGATCTCGCAGCGTCTGGTCGTGCATGAACTGATGTACCGGCATCAGTTCGATTGCAGTGACCCCGAGCAGCAGCAGGTGCTCGAGGACTGCCGGATGCGCGAGGCCGGCGTAGGTGCCGCGCAGGTAGTCGGGTACATCGGGGTGGGTGGCGGTCATGCCTTTGACGTGGGCTTCGTAAAGGACCGTCTGGTGGTAGGGGCGCCGCGGGTGGCGGTCGGATGCCCAGTCGAAGAACGGGTTGATCACCACGGTGGTCATCGTGTGCCCGAGCGAATCGAGCTGCGGGAGCGCGTCGCGCAACTCCTGCTCGTGTCCACTGTCCTCGGGCTCGTCTGTCGCCGTCACGTCGTCGGGGCGAGGGGACGGATTCGCCGACATGTCGGGCGGGGATGCCGGTTCGGAGTCGGCAGCACGGTCGCGGCTGCCGGTATCCGGATCGGGTAGCGCGTACGAGTGCAACGATGGGTCGCCGTCGAAACCACCGTCGAACGCCTTGCCGTAGGGGTCGAGAAGCAACTTGCTCGGGTCGCACCGGTGTCCTTCGGCCGGGTCGAACGGGCCGTACACGCGGTATCCGTAGCGCTGACCCGGTGAGACCGTCGGGAGGTACGCGTGCCACACGTGTCCGTCCACCTCGTCTAGCGCGACCCGTGTCTCGTGTCCGTCGCGGTCGATCAGGCACAGTTCCACCTTCTCCGCTACCTCCGAGAACAAGGAGAAGTTGGTGCCGGCGCCGTCGTAGGTGGCCCCCAGCGGGTAGGGATTGCCGGGCCACACGGGAAGGGGCTCTGCCGTATCCCTGGTCGTGCTGCTGTCGCTGGGCTCCATGGAAGATCAGCGTAACGGCACAGGATGCGGCTCTCTCGCCGGAGCGAGCCCCCTCACCACCATCCGGTCGCGGGACCGAGTTGGCGACCCAGCGCGGGGATGAGTGTCCGTACGTAGCTTGTCGTGAGGTGGTCGGCGTCACGATAGATGAGCACATTGCCCTCCACGACGCGGCACACGTCGCCGCGGCACAGCGAATCGCTCAGGTCTATCAGGCTCACTGAGGGTAGGTGCTCGGACGCAGCCACCGCCGGATCCACAGGGTCCAAGGCCGCGGCGCGCTCGACACCGCACGACACCGCCGTACCACCTGATGCCAGGCAGTCCGGCGCGTTGTACGCGACCTCGTTCTCGATGAGCCACGGATTGTCGCGGATCGCGACCACCGGGATGCCGTAGTCGGCGAGTGTCTCCCACAACTCGACATACCAGAACGGCGTGAAGTCGCCCGGACCCTCACCCGGGTCTTTCGTTCTGGTGGAGGTGGTGAACAGCACGTCGGGCGGATACGCCGCGAGTTCGACCAAGACCTTCGTCGACCAGCTGTCACACTCGACGGTCGGCGACTCGTCGGTCAGCGGCGCGGCGGGATCGGACAATGGGCACCCGACCTTGAGGTAGGTGTCGACGCGGAAGCCGTGCTCGCGGCCGAGCGCATCGAGTGCCGCGATCCAGTGCTCGGAGTGCGAACCACCTGCGAGCACCAACCGACGCGTCGACATCGGGTCGCCGTAGATGCAGGTCAGCGGCTCGCGGTTGGTGTGCTCCGCAATGCAACCGTCGAGGAACGCCGGCGGGAGGTCGTCGGCGGCCACGAGCAGCGGAGGATACACGGGCTGGGGCTCGACCTCGGGCAGCTCGAACGCGGCTGCGCCCGGGTAGAGATCTGCGGCAGGCAGGGCCGAGTGGGAGAAGTTGCCGACCGTGCGATCGACGTGGGCGATCCATGCCGTGGAGACTGCGACGAGCGTCACACCGACCACGGCAATGCCTGCGACGAGGGTGGTGCGCCATCGCCCCGGGGTGGACCGTCGGATCGGGGTCTCGATGAACCGGGTGGTGGCCTCGGCGAGTACGAGCGAGATACCGATCACGAGGAAGCCGCCGGCGATTCCCGCGGAAGGGTGTTCCCACAGAAGCAGGTAGCCGATGAGCACGGGCCAGTGCCACAGGTACAGCGCGTACGCAATCGATCCCAGTCGGATCAGCGGTGGCGACGACAGGAATCGTGCCGTGGGGGTATCGGGACCGGAGGTGCCGGTGGTGGCTCCGGCGACGACCAGTGTCATCGCGGCTCCCACCGGGACCAGTGCCCACGGACCGGGGAAGAGCGTTCCACCGTCGAGCGCGAACCCGCACATGAGGAGAACTGCCAGGCCCGCGATACCCAGTGCTACCCGTACGGGCCGCGGGACCCGCAGCCACGGTAGGACGCACATCAGTACCGCGCCGAGCGTCAGCTCCCACACCCGGGCCGCGCTGTCGTAGTACAGCCACGACTGCGGCTCGGGGGAGAACGAGGCGTACGCCAGTGATGCGAGGGTGATGAGGACGAGCAGCACGGTCAGCGGTACACGGACGGGGATATGTACCCGACGCAGCAGCCATGCCGTGGCGAAGACCACGATCAGTGCTGCGAGATAGAACTGCCCCTGTACTGCGATCGACCACAGGTGTTGGAGAGGGCTGACCATGGGATCGGCGGCGAGATAGTCGCTCTCGGTCCGTGCCAGCTCCCAGTTCTGCACGAACAGCAGAGACGCGCGTGTCTGTTCGGCCACCCGATTCCACCCGGGGAACGGGAGCAGGATCAACGCGGCGATCGTCGTGCCCGCGAGGACGAGGACGAGCGGCGCGATCAGACGTCGTCCGACGCGTTTGAGTACCGGAACGGGATCGAGTGGTGCACCGGATTCCGCGACCCGGAGCAAGGAGCCGACGAAGAAGAAGCCCGACAGGGCGAGGAACACATCGACACCGCCGGACACCCGTCCGAACCACACGTGGAAGACCACCACCAAGGCGATGGCGAGTCCGCGGACTCCGTCGAGATCGGCGCGATAGCCGGGGCGGGCCGACGCCGGGACTGCAGCGGTGCTTACGGCTGAATGCGACGTATGGACGGACATGAAGCTGGCGATACCCCTGGTGCGTGCGTTCGGGCTCGGCGGCCGGCATCCGTCGAGCTGGTCGTGTGAGCAAGCTTCACGTGACCTAGGCAGACTACGGGGTGGCGCTCGGTGATCACCAACCGCTTACAGTCGATGCGTGTCATCCACCATGTCTTCCGCTGCCCGTATCGCGTCTCTCGACGCAGCGCACCTGTGGCATCCGTACGGTGCGTTCCCTCCGTCCACCGAACCGCTCGTAGTCGACCGTGCTCATGGTACGCGGCTCGTGTTGGCCGACGGACGTGAGCTCGTCGACGGCATGAGCTCCTGGTGGGCGGCGGTGCACGGCTATCGGAATCCGGTGCTCGACCGCGCCGTCACCGAGCAACTGTCCAGGATGAGCCACGTGATGTTCGGTGGGCTCACCCACGCGCCCGCGGCGCGTCTGGCGGAACTGCTGGTGGAGATCACGCCCGATGGGCTCGACAAGGTGTTCCTCGCCGACTCGGGCTCGGTCTCGGTCGAAGTCGCAATCAAGATCGCGTTGCAGTATCAGCGCGCAGTCGGGAAACCACAGCGGCACCGCCTGCTCACGTGGCGCGGCGGCTACCACGGCGACACTTTCGCACCGATGAGCGTGTGCGACCCCGACGGCGGGATGCATTCGATGTGGACGGACGTGCTCGCGCAGCAGGTCTTCGCCCCCGCGCCCCCGGCCGAGTTCGACGCGACCTATCTGGAGACCTTCGAAGAGATCCTCGCCCAGCACACCGACGAGCTCGCCGCAGTGATCATCGAGCCGGTCGTGCAGGGCGCCGGCGGTATGCGCTTCCACGATCCCGCCTACCTACCCGAACTGCGCCGCATGTGCGACGAGCACGGTCTGCTGCTCATCTTCGACGAGATCGCCACCGGATTCGGCCGCACCGGGGAACTGTTCGCGGCTGATCACGCGGGTGTGGCACCGGACATCATGTGCGTCGGCAAGGCACTCACCGGCGGGTATCTGACCCTTGCTGCGGTCCTGTGCACGTCGGCGATCGCCGAGAGCATCAGTGCGGGCGAGGGTGGCGGTGTGATGCACGGCCCGACGTTCATGGGCAACCCACTCGCGTGCGCTGTGGCCGTCGCATCCACCGAATTGTTGCTCTCGCGTGACTGGCGCGGCGAAGTCGCCGCGCTTACCTCAGGGCTCGAAGGCGGCCTCGCGCCGGCACGGCATCTTCCCGGGGTTGTCGACGTCCGGGTTCTCGGGGGCATCGGCGTACTGGAACTCGCGGAGCCCGTGGACATGCGTGCTGCGACCGACGCGGCGGTCGGTGCCGGGGTGTGGCTGCGGCCGTTCCGCAACCTCATCTACGCGATGCCACCGTATGTGTGTACAGCCGACGACGTCGCCTCGATCACCGACGGGATGGTTGCGGCGGCTCGGTCGCAGAGCTGATCGCACCCACCGACGCGAGCTGGACGGTCAGCCACCGCCGGTAGTCGTCGTCGGACCAGCCGCACCTGACGGCGAAATGGCGGTAGGCCGCCGAGTCGGTGATGAAGGCGAGCACATCCGCGACCTTTGCTGTGTGCCGGCCTCCGGCGAGACCGCGCGCGACGAACCATTCGACGGCCACCTCGAGTTCCGAGCGACGTTGCCGCTCCAGTTCGCCGAGGCGCTGAGCCACGGTGTCGTCGATCGCCGCCGCGGTGTGCGAGACCTCCCACAGTCCTGCGGACCTCGCGTGCGCCGCGGTCAGGAACGCGGCCGCTGCGTCGAGTGCGTGGGCGGTGTCCGGTTCCGCGAACGCGGATCTCAGATCGGAGGTGTCGAGTACGGAGTCATCACCAGTGAACTCGCGCATCACGACGTCGAGGAGCAGTGCCCCCTTCGTGCCTACGGCGTGCACCGTCGGCGCGGCGACACCGGCGTGTGCGGCGATGTCGGCGACGGTCGTGGCTACGAAACCGTGTGCGAGGAACTGCTCGCGTGCGGCATCGAGGATGCGATTTCGGGTGTCGGCGGCTCGTGCGGAGCGGCGGGTCGAATCGTAGGGGCGTGGCATGCGACCTCCTTTGGATATAGTCGACTATATCCAAAGGAGGACGAGATGGCCCGCTACCTGCTGTGTGCCACACCCGCCGGGGGACACGTGCACCCCGTACTGGACGCCGCATCGGGTCTGCGGGATCGCGGCCACGACGTCACTGTGCTCACCGGTTCCCGATTCCGGGCAGCCGTCGAATCCGCCGGCATCGCCTTCCGGCCGCTCGGCGGCGAAGCGGACATCGACGACCGCGACCCGGATTCCTTTTTGCCCGACCGCCACCGGCTCCGCGGCCTCGGGCTCGCCCGGTACCAATTGCTCCGGATGTTCGTCGCACCGATCCCGGCGCAGGCACGGAACGTCGCGGACTCGATTGCGGAGACCGGCGCAGACGCCGTGATCGTCGACTCGATGTTCCTCGGCGCGCTTCCGGTGCTCGGCGACACTGACCGACCGCCCGTCGCCGCGCTGGGGGTCTCCCCGGTGTCGATCCCGGGTCCTGACGTGCCGCCGTACAATTCGGGGCTCCTGCCGATGTCCGGCAGCGTCGGCCGGGTGCGTAACCGGGCGTTGAACACAGCGATGCGTCTCGCGTTCGGTTCGCTCGACCGGGAAGCCGACCGCCTTGTGCAATCGGTGGGCGGACGCGATCTCGGCGGCGGATTGTTCGGCGTCGCGCGGCACTACGACCGGTATCTGCAGCTCGGACCCGCCGAGTTCGAGTACCCGCGTCGCGACCTGCCGTCGAACTTCCGGTATGTCGGGGCGCTCGGTCTCGATGGCGAGGTGCCTCCGGCCGGCTTACCGGGCTGGTGGCCCGACCTGGACGGCCATCGCGTCGTGCATGTGACACAGGGAACCGCCGCGAACGCCGATCCCACCACGCTGCTCCGCCCGACAATCGATGCGCTCGCCGATTCGGATCTGCTCGTCGTGGTCGGTACCGGTGGTGAACCGGTCGAGCACCTGGGGACGCTGCCGTCGAATGTGCGCGCCGCCGAGTTCGTTCCGCACGGTGCGCTGTTCCCTCATGTCGACGCGTTCGTCACGAACGGTGGGTACGGCGCCGTGACCAAGGCGCTCGGTCACGGTGTCCCGCTCGTCGTCGCCCCCGGCGGCGAGGACAAACGCGAGGTCGCCGCACACGTCCGCTACTTCGGTGCTGGGATCGACCTGCGGCGGGAGCGCCCCACCCCGGCCCAGATCGCAGATTCCGTCCATCGGGTCCTGGACGAGCCCACATACGCGGAGACCGCGCGCACCCTCGCCCAGGCGTGCACGCGCTATCGGCCTCACGACACGATCGCCGCCGAGCTGGAGGCGGCGATCGCCGGTAGAGACGCGTAGACGCCCGACGTGTGGCTACTTGAACGCTGTTCAAGTAGGGTGTTGTTCCATGCCCGTACTCCCCAGTCTGTCCTGGCTCGACGATGCCGCCGAGGCGCGCCGGGTAGCGGGCCTGCATCGCACCCTGCTCCCGCGCACGTCCGTATCCCGCCTCGTCGACCTGGCGTCCAACGACTATCTCGGCCTGGTCCGGCATCCCGACGTCCTCGCCGGTGCCACCGCCGCACTGCGCCGGTGGGGCGCGGGCTCGACCGGTTCACGGCTCGTCACCGGGACCACCGCCGAACACGAACTGCTCGAACGTGAACTCGCCGAATTCGTCGGCGCCGAAGCGGGGCTCGTCTTCGCCAGTGGCTACGCGGCGAACCTGGGCGCGGTCACCGCGCTCGGAGGCCCCGACACCTTGATCGTCTCCGACGCGGGTTGTCACGCCTCGCTCGTCGATGCGTGCCGGTTGTCGCGGTCGAGGGTGCACGTCGCGCCACACGGCGACGTCGACCTCGTCGAGGAGGTTCTTGCCGCGCGCGCCGAGTCGCGTGCTCTCGTTCTCACCGACTCGGTATTCAGCGCCGACGGTGATCTCGCCCCGCTGCGAGCGCTGCATCGGGTGTGCCGCGCGCACGGTGCGTTGTTGCTCGTCGACGAGGCTCACGGAGTGGGGGTGCGCGGTGTAGGGGGTCGCGGACTCGTCCACGAGGTGGGCCTCGCCGGCCAGCCCGATGTCGTCGTCACCGCGACACTGTCCAAATCCCTCGCTGCGCAGGGCGGCATCGTGCTCGCCGATGCCCGCGTGCGGGAACACCTCATCGACACCGCGCGCACCTTCATCTTCGACACAGGTCTCGCGCCCGCCGCAGTCGGCGCCGCCCGCAGTGCACTGCGCATCCTCCGTGAGCAGCCGGAGCGTGCCACCGCGGTACTGGAGCGCGCCGCCGACCTCGCCCGCATCTCCGGCGTCGACACACCGGAATCTGCGGTGGTGTCGGTCATTCTGGGCGACCCGATGGTCGCGGTCGGTGCCTCCGCGGCATGCCGCGACCGTGGCCTGCACGTCGGTTGCTTCCGCCCGCCGTCCGTTCCCGCGGGCACGTCCCGGCTGCGCCTGACCGCTCGTGCGAACCTGGACGCCGACGATCTGGAACTGATCGAGTCGGTGCTCGGCGACGTCCTCGCGGAGGCTCGGGTATGAGCATTCTCTGTGTCACCGGCACCTCGACCGACGTCGGCAAGACCGTGATGACCGCGGCGGTCGCGGCGGTCGCGGCAGCAGCCGGTCTTCGCGTCGCGGTGTGCAAACCCGCGCAGAGCGGCGTCGCCGACGACGAACCCGGCGACCTCGCCGAGATCACGCGGCTCGCCGGCCCGGGCATCGACACCCTCGAACTTGCCCGCTATCCGGAACCACTGGCGCCGGACACCGCGGCGCGCCGCAGTGGACGGCCGTTGCTGCACCTCGCCGAGGTCGTCGATGCGATCCGCGCCCTCGCCGCGACCCACGACCTGACCCTCGTCGAGGGCGCCGGCGGAATTCTCGTGCGGATCGGCGCTGACGGCCTTACCCTCGGCGACGTCGCCGCGGCGCTAGGCGCGCCCACGGTGGTGGTGGCCGGACCGGATCTGGGCACCCTGAACCACAGTGCGTTGACGGTCGGGGCGCTGCGCTCGGCGGGAGTCGACTGTGTCGGGATCGTCATCGGATCCTGGCCCGAGCAACCGGATCTCGCGCAGCGGTGCAACCTCGAGGACCTTCCTGCAGTGACCGGTGTCCCGCTGCTCGGGCGAATCCCGGCAGGCAGCGGCACGCTCGATGCGGCCGCGTTCACGGCGGGTGCCGGGCAGTGGCTGGATGTCGCCGCGGCGCGGTGCCGGTGACCGGCACGCGGAATCTCCGGTTCACAGCCCGGGGCTGACCGTCGTACGTGGCACACCCACGCGCTCGGCGGACGACCTATTGTGGTCGTCGTACCGTGGCATGGATGGGGGACACGTTGACAGAAAACGTATTCGAACTGGAATCGATTATTCCCGCCGCCGCCGACGAGGTGTGGCGTCGGGTGGTGACACCGGCGGGAATCAACGATGAAATGCGGCCGTGGATGACGATGAGCATTCCCCGTGGGGCCGGCGACATCACCATCGACACCGTCACGGTCGGGGAACCGATCGGTAGGTCTTGGCTGCGGCTGTTCGGGCTCGTCCCGTTCGACTTCGACTTCCTGACCATCGCTGAACTGGATCCGGGCCGACGATTCCACGAAGTGTCCACCATGCTCAGCATGCGCCGCTGGGAACACGAGCGAACCGTGACCGCGGTCGACGACGGCACTCTCGTTCACGACCGCATCACCTTCGTGCCGCGCCTGCCCGTCCCCGGAGTTGCGGCTGTCCTCGGGTTCGTCCTGCGGGCGTTCTTCCGGCACCGGCACCGCAGGTTGCATCGGTATTTCCTGGTCGGCGTGTAGGTCGGCGCTGCATTCGTTCTCGTGACACTCGGTGGCCGACGGGCGATGCGCACCGACGTCCTACCTCGACGTGTCCGCAGGTTTGTGGGCGGTCACCCGGAACCCGACACCACCCGTGCCGACCCGGTGCACCTGGTCGACGACGAAACCGGCGTCCTCGAGGTAGGGGACCGGGTCGCGGGTGAGGTGATCCGCACCGAACCGGACGGTGATCGGTTCGACCGCGCGCATGAGCGCGGCACCGATCCTGCTGGTGGACGGTCCGTGCTCGGCGAGGACGACACGCCCGCCGGGCACGAGCACCCGGAACGCCTCGCGGCTGGCCGCCAGCGGGTCGGGGATGGTGCAGAACGTCAGCGTCGAGACCACCGTGTCGATGCTGTTGTCCGGCAGGTCGAGGGCCTGGGCGTCGCCGCGGCGCACGGCTGCGCGGGTCAGCTGCTGCTCGGTGATGCGGGCGCGGGCGATGTCGAGCATCTTGTCGGACAGGTCGATGCCGAGAATGCTCGTGACCTGCGGGCCGTACAAGGGCAGATTCAGGCCTGTACCCACGGCGAGCTCGAGCACGCGACCTTCCGCGTGCGGGATCGCCCACTGTCGGGGCCGGCCCATCACACGACGTTCCCACCAGTCGATCTGCTTGTCGTACCGGCTCGACATCGTGTCGAAGATCCGTCCCACCGCCTCGTTGTCCGGTTGCTGCATGCCGCCCCCGCTATCTGCTGCGCCGAAGATCGATGTCTCTCGACTGTACCGACGTCGGGGCACGTCGAGCGGCGCGAACGTACGATGCTCCGGACACCAAGGAATGGGGGACCGATCGTGTCGGAGCTGAACGACCTGCTCGAGCTCACCGCGACAGGAGACGGCCGGTGGCGCGCCGGATCGCACGAGGGAGGCATGCGCCTGTTCGGGGGCCAACTGCTCGCGCAGTCAATGGTCGCGGTCGACGCCGAGGACGGGCAGGAGATCCGCAGCATCCGCGCAGCGTTCCTCGGCCAGGGCCGGTCCGGGCACGACGTGGACTACACCGTCGCGCCGCTGCGCACCGACTCGCGCATCAGTGTGTACACCGTGACCGCACGGGCGCCCGACAACGTGTTCTTCGCGGCGACCGTGTCCACGCAACGCCCGGCCGGGCCGTACCTGTCCGGACCGGCGATGCCGGACGTTCCGGCACCCGAGCACTGCAACGATGCGTTCACGCAGGTCGAACGGATTCCCCCGGAATTCGGCTCTGCTGCAAGGGTATTCGATGCTCGTTATGCCTGCCCGTCGCCGTGGGAGCTGGCGGCGTGCGGCGCTACCGCTGACCGCGCGAACGTCTGGTTCCGCGCATCCCGTCCCGTTGGGGGCACGGACAACCGGCAGCGAGCCGCACTCGCCTACGCGTCCGATATGACGGTCTTCGACTCGGTGCTGACCAGCCGCGGACTGTGCTGGGGCCGAGGCCGCATGGTCGTGGCAGCCGTCGAGGCGAACGTTTCGTTCCACGCCGACGTCGACCTCGACGACTGGCTGCTCTACAGCACCGCCGTCGGCGCCCAGTCCGGCGATCGGGCGTCGGTGGCCGGACACTTCTTCGACCGGTCGGGTGCCGCGATCGCGACCACGGCCTATGAATGCTTCATCCGCGTGTTCGGGACCTGACGGGCGGGTAGGAACGATTGCGGGGAACCCGCCGATCCGGTGCGCAATATGTCGTACTGTGAATGGAATCACATCGTGTCGGCCGACCCGAGGTGCCGACCCGTCCCGCTCGGAGGTTCGGATGTCCACCACCGAAATGCAGGAACTGCAGCGCACCATAGGCCGTTTGCGCCACTGTGTCGGATCGTTGCGCACACGTTACGGTGATGCTGCCGCCGTACAGCGGCTGGCGAACGACCTCGAACGGCTCGACATCGACGCGCACGATCTCGTCGAGCGTCCGCCGGCCGAGGTGCACGCATATTCGGGCGAACGCATTCCTGTTCCCAACGAACCGTATGACGACGCCCTGTTCCGCGGGGCGGATATGGACGACGAGGGCCTCGGCGGTCTCCACGGAGATCGGTGAGCACCCCCGCGCCGACCGGTGTGCGATCCGCGACCCGTGCGCGGATCGTGGACCGCACCCTGCGCACCGACAGATGGTGGCAGACACCGCTGCTGACCGTTGTCGGTCTACTCATCTTCATCGTCTACGCCACGATCAGATCATTCGTCCGTTCGTCGTATTACGTCGAGGACTACCACTATCTGACGCCGTTCTACTCGCCGTGCGTGAGCGCCTCGTGCGTCGAGGGGGCCCGGCACTTCGGTACGTGGGTCGGAGAGCTCCCGATGTGGATGCCCCTCGCGTTCCTGTCGTTGCCGTTCCTGCTCGGTTTCCGGCTGACCTGCTACTACTACCGCAAGGCCTACTACCGGTCGTTCTGGCTGGCGCCGCCCGCGTGCGCAGTGGCCGAACCACACGCCCGGTACACGGGCGAGACCCGGCTGCCGCTGATCCTGCAGAACGCGCACCGCTACTTCTTCTACGCGGGCGTCGTCATCTCGCTGATCAACACGTACGACGTGGTCACGGCGTTCCAGAGTCCGAGCGGGTTCGGGTTCGGCCTCGGCAATGTGATACTGCTGATCAACGTGATCCTCCTGTGGGGGTATACCGTGTCGTGCCACTCGTGTCGGCACGTCACCGGCGGGCGGCTCAAACATTTCTCGAAACATCCGGTCCGGTACAGGGTCTGGACGTTTGTCTCGAAGCTCAACACGAGGCACATGCAGTTCGCGTGGATCACGCTGGGCACCCTGATGATCACGGACTTCTACATCATGCTCGTGGCCAGCGGAACCATCACGGATCTGCGGTTCATCGGCTGACGAACCTCCGAATTCACACGACGGACGCACACGACGAGAAGGGGGTACGGATGGTGGAAGTCGAGCGGCACACGGTCGACGTGGTGGTGATCGGGGCCGGTGGAGCGGGCCTGCGCGCCGTCATCGAGGCTCGCCAACGGGGACTGTCCGTTGCCGTGGTGTGCAAGTCGCTGTTCGGCAAGGCCCACACCGTCATGGCAGAAGGCGGGTGCGCGGCGGCGATGGGCAACGCCAACCCGCACGACTCGTGGCAGGTGCATTTCCAGGACACCATGCGCGGCGGCAAGTTCCTCAACAACTGGCGGATGGCGGAACTGCATGCGCGAGAGGCCCCGGACAGAGTGTGGGAATTGGAAACCTACGGCGCGTTGTTCGACCGCACGCCCGACGGGCGCATCAGCCAGCGCAACTTCGGCGGCCACACCTATCCGCGGCTCGCGCACGTCGGTGATCGCACCGGCCTCGAACTGATCCGCACCATGCAGCAGAAGATCGTGTCGCTGCAGCAGGAGGACCATGCCGAGTACGGCGACTACGAGGCGCGCGTGAAGGTCTACGCCGAATGCACGATCACCGAACTTCTGAAGGATTCCGAGGGGCGCATCGCCGGGGCGTTCGGGTACTGGCGGGAGACCGGGCGGTTCGTGCTGTTCGAGGCTCCCGCGGTCATCGTGGCGACCGGCGGTATCGGCAAGTCCTGGAAGGTGACGTCCAACTCGTGGGAGTACACCGGCGACGGGCACGCTCTTGCGCTTCGGGCGGGCGCGGCACTGATCAACATGGAGTTCGTCCAGTTCCACCCCACCGGAATGATCTGGCCGCCCAGCGTGAAAGGAATCCTCGTCACAGAGGGTGTCCGCGGCGACGGCGGGGTCCTGAAGAACACCGACGGCGACCGGTTCATGTTCTCGTACATCCCGCCGGTGTTCAAAGGCCAGTACGCCGAGACAGCAGAGGAAGCCGACCGCTGGTACGACGACCAGGAGAACAATCGCCGTACCCCCGATCTGCTGCCGCGCGACGAGGTGGCCCGCGCCATCAACTCCGAGGTCAAGGAAGGCCGGGGGACACCGCACGGTGGGGTCTTCCTCGACATCGCATCCCGGATGCCCGCGGCCGAGATCATGCGACGCCTGCCGTCCATGCACCACCAGTTCAAAGAACTCGCCGACGTCGACATCACGGCCGAGGCGATGGAAGTCGGGCCCACCTGCCATTACGTGATGGGCGGGATCGAGGTCGATCCCGATACCGGTGCGGCGGCGGTACCCGGCCTCTTCGCCGCCGGGGAATGCTCCGGCGGGATGCACGGGTCGAACCGTCTCGGCGGGAATTCACTGTCCGATCTGCTGGTGTTCGGCCGCAGAGCCGGCCTCGGGGCAGCAGACTACGTGCTGGGGCTGAGTGCGCGGCCGGCAGTCGCCGACGCTGATGTCGAGGCGGCTGCGCGCGTCGCATTGTCTCCGTTCGGCGCGGCCGATGAAATGATCGACGATTCCAGCGCCGTCGAGAATCCGTACACCCTGCACACCGAACTGCAGCAGTCGATGCACGACCTCGTGGGGATCATCCGCCGCGCCGACGAAGTCGAACGCGCACTCGATGAACTACAGACACTACGTACTCGGGTCCGCCGGGTCGCGGTGGAGGGCCACCGGCAGTTCAACCCCGGTTGGCATCTCGCCGTCGATCTGCGCAACATGTTGCTGGTGTGCGAATGCGTGGCCCAGGCGGCGTTGCAGCGCACCGAGAGTCGCGGTGGACACACCCGCGACGACCATCCGGCGATGGACGCGCAATGGCGTCGCACCTTGCTGGTGTGCCGCACAACCGGCGGCGATCCGGTGATTCCCGACGTCACGGTGAACGCGCATCGGCAGGACCCGATGCGCCCCGACCTGCTCGCACTGTTCGACATCGACGAACTCGGCAAGTACTACACCGACGAGGAACTCGCGGACCATCCCGGACGGAAGGGCTGACATGGGTTATCACGCGGCGTTCAGGATATGGCGCGGGGACGTCGACGGCGGAGACCTGCACGATTACACCGTCGAGGTGAACGAGGGCGAGGTCGTGCTCGACATCCTGCATCGGCTCCAGGCCACCCAGACCCCGGATCTCGCGGTGCGGTGGAACTGCAAGGCCGGCAAGTGCGGATCGTGTTCGGCCGAGGTCAACGGGCGTCCCCGGCTCACCTGCATGACCCGCATGTCGGTGTTCGATCCGGACGAGACGGTGACTGTGACGCCGATGCGGACCTTCCCGATCATCCGTGACCTCGTGACCGACGTGTCGTTCAACTATGCGAAAGCCAGGCAGATACCTTCGTTCACTCCGCCCGATGATCTGGCGCCCGGGGACTACCGAATGCAGCAGATCGATGTGCAACGATCCCAGGAATTCCGCAAATGCATCGAATGCTTCCTCTGCCAGAACGTGTGCCACGTGGTGCGGGACCACGAGGAGAACAAACACGCGTTCGCCGGACCGCGATTCTTCATCCGGCTCGCTGAACTCGAGATGCATCCGCTCGATGTGGCCGACCGCAGGGACACCGCTCAGGACGAGGACGGACTCGGTCTGTGCAACATCACCAAGTGCTGCACCGAGGTGTGCCCGGAGAACATCCACATCACCGACAACGCGATCATCCCCATGAAGGAACGCGTTGCCGGTCGCCGCTACGACCCGATCGTGTGGTTGGGCAACAAACTCTTCCGCCGCTGACGGTGCTGGGCGACCTGCGCACCGAACCGTTGGGTATCGTCCGGGGCGGAGGTGGCGCCCGTGCAGGCAAATAGGATCGATGAACTCGTCCGCGAGAGGATCGACACGATCGAACAACTCGAGGCGGCGGTCGGCGAACCGTTCCCGGCGATGAAAGAGAAGACGACGCCGTTCACGACGCCGTTGATGCGCGACTTCATCGCGCAGGCGCGGCTCTTCGTCCTCGCTACCTCCGATGCGGCAGGCAACTGCGACAGCTCACCGCGGGGCGACCTGGTCAGCACGGTGCTCTTCCCCGACGAGAAGACGCTGATCCTGCCGGACCGACCCGGCAATCGACGCGCAGACTCCTACAGGAACATCCTCGAGAACCCCCACGTCGGAATTCTGTTCATCGTGCCGGGCAACGAAGAGGTGGTCCGTGTCAACGGGACGGCGTCGCTGTCCACGGATCCCGCCTTGCTCGCCGAGCTGGCGATGTCCGGTAAACCGGCACAGCTCGCCGTGATCGTGCGCGTCGACGAGGCCTACCTGCACTGTGCGCGAGCGTTGCTCCGCGCGAAGGTATGGGAGCCGTCGACGTGGCCCGATCAGCAGTCCGTGCCGGCGATCCGCGAGATGATTGCGGAACAGCACCACCTCGACATCAACGAGCTCGAACCCGCCCGGCAGGAGTCGTACCGCGAAGTGCTGTATTGACGCCCGTGCCGGGTCGGGGGAAAGTCGCCGGGATCAGGCGGGCACGCGCTCAGCCAACTGCGGCACGAGCTGTTCGAGCGCGAACGGGATCGACAGCGCAGTGTTCACCGACATGGCGTTGGCGATGTCGGATCCGCTGTCGAGCACGATCGCTCGCCCATCGCTCACCGCGGGAATCTGCTGGAACAGCGGATTGTCGGTGACCTCGGCGGAATCGACGTAGATCGGCATCACGATGAGCAGATCGGCATCGAGCATGCCCAGGTTCTCATCCGAGATCGGGATGAAGAAGTTCTCGGTTGCGGTGGACTCGACCTCCGGGTTGTTCACGAACCCGAGATCCTGCATGAACTGCACGCGGGCGTCGCGGGAGACGTAGGCGCCCCATCCGTCGGCGGTGTACGACGCGACCGTCACCGTTTTACCCTCGAACTCCGGGTGGTCGGCTGAGGCCTGCACGAACTGGGCGTCGATGCTGCTCACGAGATCCTCGCCCTGCTCGGGGACGCCGAGTGCGGTCGCGACCATCGTGATCTGGTCGTCGCGCGGTGTCAGGTACGCCGTGGCACCTTCCGGCGGGCCGATCGTGGGGGCGATCTGCGCGAGGGTGTCGTATCGTGCTTGCTCTCCCGAGCTTGCCGTGTCGAGGATCAGATCCGGCGCGAGCGCCGCGATCTGCTCGAACGACGGTTCCATGGTGTCGATGATCTCGGGTGACTCGGTGTACAGCCCCTCGGCCCAAGGCCCGACGCCGTCGCCTCCGAACCCGAGCCAGTCGCTCGCCGCCACCGGTTGGACGCCGAGCGCGAGCGCGGTCTCTGCGTCGCCCCACCCGAGCGCCGCAACCCGTTCGGGTGCGGACTCGACGGTGACCGCCCCGAACATGGTCTCGACGGTAGCGGGGAAGGAGCCGTCCCCGGTTGCACCCGTATCGCTGGAGGGTTCGTCGCTGCTGGAGCCGCACGCCGTCACGACCAGTGCCGTGGCGGCGATGAAGGCCGCACTTCGAAGTTTCACCGATATCCTCGTTCCGTCGACCACTTGAGTGTGAATCAGGTCAGGACATCCTAACTCTGTGCCGGGTTCGTTATGTGAGTCAGAGCGACTGCGCCCACCGGCTGATGTCGCCACGTTCGAGCGCCAGCGCCAACAACTCCGGAAACTTGTCGGGTGTGCAGGCGAACGCCGGGATACCGAGGCCGGCGAGCGCCGCCGCGTTGTCGCGGTCGAACGACGGCGCACCGTCGTCGGAGAGTGCGAGCAGCACTACCACCTGAACGCCCGCGTCCTTCATTGCCGCCATCCGCGTGAGCATCTCCGCGCGGATCCCGCCCTCGTACAGGTCGGAAATGAGCACGAACATCGACTCGGTGGGACGCGTGATCAGCGACTGGCTGTACGCGATCGCCCGATTGATGTCGGTACCGCCGCCGAGTTGCGTCCCGAACAGTACATCGACCGGATCGGCCAGCTTGTCGGTCAGATCCACCACGGCCGTGTCGAACACGACCAGCGAGGTCCGCAGCGTGCGCATCGACGCGAGAACAGCCCCGAACACTGATGCATACACCACGCTCGACGCCATCGACCCCGACTGGTCGATCGCCAGCACCACGTCGCGTTGCACGCTCTGCGACCGCCGTCCGTAGCCGACGAGACGCTCCGGCACCACCGTCCGATACTCCGGCAGATAGTGGGCGAGGTTCGCGCGGATCGTGCGGTTCCAGTCGATGTCGCGCAGTTTCGGATTCGAGGTGCGCGCCGAGCGGTTCAATGCTCCGGTCACTGCGGTGCGGGTGTGCTGCGCGATGCGTTCCTCGACCGCTCGGACGACCTTCTCGACCACCATCCGCGCCGTGGCCTTCGTGGTCTCGGGCATCACCCGATTGAGGCTCAGTAGCGTTCCCACGAGATGGACATCCGGTTCCACGGCATCCAGCAGTTCAGGTTCGAGGAGCAGTTGGGTCAACCCGAGCCGATCCATCGCATCACGCTGCATCACCTGCACGACCGAGGTGGGGAAGTAGGTGCGGATATCGCCGAGCCACCGCGCGACACGCGGTGCCGACGAACCGAGACCCGCGCTCCGCGGACCACTTCCCTCGGCGGAACCGGGGCGGTCGTAGAGCGCAGCGAGGGCGCCGTCCATCGCGGCGTCGCTCGCGGACCCGAGGGCGCAGGTCGAATCCTGCGCGGCGACCCCCAGGAGCAGGCGCCAGCGGCGCATACGCTCCGAATCGGCAGGTTCGGTGTCGGTCGATACTTCGGGATTCGAAGGCGGTGTCATTCGCGCACTCCCAGGATCAGAGCCGTTGCGGCCGTGGTCCGCCGGCCACGTTCGACATCGACGAGGGTGGTGGTGCGGGCGGTGGCGACACCACGGAGGATGGCGCCGAGCGTTGCCCGCTCGGTGGCTTCGAAGCCGCCGAACGTGCGGCGTAGCACCGGCAGGACGTCGACGAAGTCCTGCCCGCGCAGCCCCGACACCCAGCGGTCGATCAGCGTCAGCAGTGCCCGATCATGGATGAGCAACAGTGCGCCGTCGCCGACGAATCCGTCGATCCAGCGTGCTTTCGCGGCGGGTTCGCTGCCGATCGACAGCGCGCGGGATACGCGCACAGCGGTGTCCTGCTCGTCGATGCGACCCAGGTCGCGGAGTAGGCGCGTTGCCCGTCCGGAGAGGATGCCGTCCACCTCGTGGCGATCGGCGAGGACAGTGAGGGTGTCGAGCCACCGCTGTGTGGCGGCGACGTCGTCGCGCAGTGCAAGCGCTGCGTGGACGGCGTCGAACTCGCGGCGGAGCGCGTCGGCCGCGTCGGTGTCGAGGGCGGTCACCGCCGCGGGAAGGCCCGCACAGATCCGTACCAGAAGGGCATCGGCCACGTGCGTGAGCGACGACAGGTCGGTGCCGCGCACATCGCCGTACCGCAGAGTGCGGATCAAGGCCGGCAGCGCCGCCATCAAACGGGCGACGTCGTGATCGAGCGCGGCGGCGGTGTCGATCGACCGGAGAAGGTCGGGGATCACGCCGCGCAGATCGGCGAGCAGTGCCTCCTCGAGGAGCGCCACCACCTGCGCCAAGGTGGCGTCGCGATCGCAGGCGCGGTCGTGGACGAGCGCATGGGCAGCCGATTCGACGGTAGTTCCCCAGTGGGAGGCCTCCACGATCGACACCGACAACTCGGGGTCCCACTGCAGAGCCCAGGTCTCCCGGAACGTGCCCGTCGACCGCACATCACTGGCACGCGGTACACCCCAGGAGATCCCGAGGACTCCGAGGCGATGCAGTAGCCGCGAGCGACCCAGGTCGATCTGCTTGCGCAGGTCGAGCTCGAGAGTCTTGTTCTGCGCTGAACGCTTGAGTCGCAGGGTCTTCGACGTGGCCTGGAGATCGGCGTCGAGTGGCACCGTAGGGGTGTCGTCCGGAACACGGCCGAGAGCTTCGCCGACGACGAGCGTGCGAGTGACGAACTCGAGGAGAGTATCGTCGCCGTCGCACAGCACCGCGCGGGTGGCCTCGGTGACTTCGGCGAGCCCGGCAAGCGGCCGATTCCGCAGCGAGGCCAGCGAGTCGGCGAGCCGGGTCGCTTCGATGACATGAGCGCTCGACACGGGAAGGTCGTGTTCTCGTAGCGTCCGCGCGACCCGGGTGAGCCACCGCGTGGTCGTGTCCTGAGGTTGGGTGAACAGATGGTGGTACCAGCCGGGGGAGGTGATTCCTGCGCCGTACCCCGAGGTCGATGCCAACCGTGAATGGGTCCACGGAACCCAGGTCAGCGACGTCCTGACCTTGGGGAGACCTTTGAGCAGCCGCGCATCCGGCGCTGCCGGGCCGAGTGTGCCTGTTAGCGCAGGAGCGTGCATCGCACCGCACACCACCGCGATCTTCACTGCACCGGCCTTGACGGTGCTGCGCAGCACTTGGCGCATGTGTGCTTCGCGTCGTGCGGTGTGTTCGTCGAGTTCGGTGTCCTCGCGGAGCGCGGCCATCGCCTCCGCGACGGCACCGAAGTCGGCCAGGTGGTCGTGGGTGTCATCCGGTGTCCTCGACTCGACAACCGTGTCCCACCACTGCTCGAAGTCGTCGTAGCCACCGGCGGCGGCCAGCGCGACGAGTGGATCCTCGCCATCGGGCCCCGGTCCCCGGTCGGCGGCGAGTTGCTGCGCCGCAGGTAGGTCGCAGAACCGCACGTCGGCGTCGTGCACTATCGCCCAGCGTAGCGCTTGCCATTCGGGCGAGAATGCGGCGAACGGCCAGAATGCCGAGGTCCCGGGCTCGCCGGTGGCATAGGCGAGCAGCGCCACCGGGGGGTGCAGATCGTCGGAGGCGGCCAGCGCGGCGAGCGGGTCGGCGTCGGACGGCCCCTCGATGAGGACGGTATCGGGTTCGAACTCGGCGAGGGCACGCAACACCGCGCGAGCGGAACCGGGACCGTGATGCCGGATTCCGAACACCTCTACCTGCGCGGATGTCGTCACCCGGTGACCTCGCGGCAGGCGCGGTAGAAGTCGGCCCAGTCCCCGCGCTCACGGACCACGGTCTCGAGGTATTCGATCCATACCTGCCGATCGGCGGTCGGATCCTTCACAACCGCGCCGAGAATCCCCGCCGCGACATCGGACGAGCGGAGTACGCCGTCGCCGAAATGCGCCGACAGTGCAAGCCCGTTGGTGACCACCGAGATCGCCTCGGCGGTGGACAACGTGCCCGACGGAGACTTGAGCTTGGTTCGCCCATCGCTGGTCGCCCCCGACCGCAGCTCCCGGAAGACCGTCACGACGCGCCGTATCTCCTCCGCGGTAGCCGGTACACGAGGGAGCTCGAGTGAGGTGCCGAGTTGTTCCACCCGCCGTGCGACGATCGCGACCTCGTCTTCTTCGCTGGCGGGGAGGGGCAGGACGACGGTGTTGAAGCGCCGACGCAAGGCAGACGACAGATCGTTGACTCCGCGGTCGCGGTCATTGGCAGTCGCGATGACATTGAAGCCCTTCGCTGCCTGCACCTCCATGCTGAGCTCGGGCACCGGCAACGTCTTTTCCGACAGCACGGTGATGAGCGCATCCTGTACATCGGCCGGGATGCGGGTGAGCTCCTCGACGCGCGCGACCGTGCCGTCGCGCATCGCGGTCATGATCGGTGACGGCACGAGTGCGGCCGGTGACGGCCCCTCGGCGAGCAGACGCGCGTAGTTCCATCCGTACCGGATGGCCTCTTCCGCTGTGCCCGCGGTGCCTTGCACGAGGCGGGTCGACGATCCGGAGACCGCAGCTGCCAGGTGCTCCGAGACCCACGTCTTCGCCGTGCCGGGAACACCGAGTAGCAGCAACGCGCGATCGGTCGCGAGGGTCGCCACGGCAACTTCCATGAGGCGCCTCGGCCCGACGTACTTCGGTGAGATCACTGTGCCGTCGGACACTTCGCCGCCGAGTAGATAGGTCACGACAGCCCACGGGGACAGCTGCCACGACGGTGGGCGCGGACGGTCGTCGAGCCGCGCAAGGGTGGCCAGTTCGTCGGCGTACTGCTGTTCCGCGTGGGGGCGCAGCAGGCTCTGCTCGTCGATGACGTGGTCGGTCAACTCAACTCCTCATGAAGGGTACGGCGTTGGTTCAGGATGTCGGCGGCGGTCGTGAAACGGCCGAGCCGGTCGAGATCGTCGGTGCGGGTGGCGGCGTCGGCGAACAGGTCGCCCACCTCGTACGGTGCGCGGTGCGCGAGGAGGGTGGTCAGGGAACGGAACGTGGTCGACTTCGGCGCGGCAGCGGTGTACAGCGCCGCGAGAACTTTCTCGGCGACGTCGGCCGGCCACGGAGCCGGTAGGGCGTCCAGCAGGATGGTGTCGAGCAGTTGTGCGTTCGATGCCCGGCGCAGGTGCTCGACGAGCACGGTGTGGGGGAGTGCCCCGGCGATGTGCTCGTCGACCGTCCCGTCGCGGTGGAGCATGGCGCTCGCCCACTGTTCGTTGCGGTGGGAGGCCGTGGCGGTGTCCCATCCCTTCCGCAGGGGATCGCCGAGATCATCGGTGACCTGCAACGCGAGTACGTCGGCTGGGGTTCGGCCGGGCTCGCACCACGTGGCGAGCGGCGCGGAGGCCGCGAGCGACCACAGGCGGTGGGCACCGACCGTGGCCAGCTTGCTCGGCCCCCGGAGGTCGAGGCCGTCGCGCACGGCGGCGGCGTCCATCGTGTCGGGCAGCGCGATGGCAAGGGCCGTGCCATCCACCCGGGTCCAGTCGTGTACCCGCTGCGCCATACGGCGGCCGAATGCGGAGTCGGGGAGCCGGCGCAGGAATCGGATGGCGGCCTCGCGGACTCGGCCGCTGCGGTCGTCCAGAGCCTGCTCGAGCAGGTCTTCGTCGTGCGGACCGAGGCCCGGGGATAGTGCCTCGAGCAATGCGAGGCGTGTCGCTGCGTTTTCCGATTTCCACACGGCAGCCAGTCGGGCCGTGGCGGCGGCGGGGTCGGCGGCGCGTAGGTTCTGGAACCAGGTGCGCCGCCCCGATGGCGGGCCGTGCAGCCACACGTCGTCGTCGGCCGGATCGGGTTCGACGAGCGAGCCCCATCGGGGATTCTGCGCCGCCACCCATTGACCGCGCGGACCGGCGAGTTCGAGCAGGGCCGGTCGGTGCGCACTGCCGTTGGCCGCGGCGCGGTCCAGCAGGTCGACGATCAGCTCGGCTGGAGCTTTGAATCGCGTTGCAGCTCGGAACCATTCGTCGAGAAGGTCGGAACCGACAGTGAGGAGCGCGCGGAGTCTCTCCGTTGCGGCGGGAGGCAGTTCGGGTCGGCGGTCCTCGGGAGCGGCACCGGGTAGAGAATGCGGGGTTGGCAGGAAGCCACCTGCGATGAACGCCGATTCCAACGCCGCCGCCGCGAGGAGTCGGTGCTCGGCAGAGCCGCTCGTCGCTCCGGCGGACCGGGCTGTGTGTAGTGAGTCGAAATTCGTTGTCGTGCGGGCAGTTCCGAGGAGAGCCGCAGTGGTCAGTGCGTCGATGCCGGAGTTGCTCACAGGGATGGCCGTTCGAGAGTGGCGTGCAGGGCGGGGTCATCGGTGGCGCTGTCCGGGGTGGGGGTGTCCAGGCCGGGCGTGAACAGGGCCGCGGGGGTGACCCCGCGGCCGTCCCAGTCGCCGCACACCGTCAGCGGGCGCCCGCCCGCGACCGCGAGCAGTTGCCACCGGTCGTGGTCGTCGCCCCCGAGCGGCACTGCCCGGCCGTGCTCGTCGACGAGATGCCAGCCGTCATCGGTATGGGTGGGGACTACCGCGGCGAGAAGCATGGGCCACGACCGAATCCACGGGTCGGCGGCGAGCGCATCGGAGTAGTCGGCCAGGGCCCGGTCGAGGTCGGTCCCCGGCAGCGACGAGATCGGCGTCGGGGGGCCGTGCTGTGTCCCGAGTTGTGCACGCAGTGGCGCAGCGGCCGGATAGAAATGCAGGTCGGCGTCGACGGCGGCGCCGACCCTCGGTGCCACGTCGGTGAACCGTTGCGTGCCGTGCGCGAAGTCGAGCAGGACCGCCCAGCGCCCAGAGGTGCGTCCGCGCAGCCACACCTTCCGGGTGTACACCCGGTTGTCTTCGGTGATGCGGGTAGCGAGTACCTGCCAGTGATCGCGAACGGCGGGCTCGCGCCGAACGTCATCTGCCTTCGTCGGGAACCCGAGATGAGTGTGCACGGACCGGGCCAGCGACTCGGGAAGCGAGGTCACGTCGCGGTACGCGCTGATGAGCAGGTAGATACGTCCGTACTCGGACAGGAGTCGTGCGGGCCAGTCCGGCCCGGAGGCGACCACGCCCGGGAGGCTACGCAGCATCGAGGCGACTCCCGGTGCCTGCGCATCGATCATGCGTGAGGCGACCGAGTCGTAGGTGGCGTAGTCGTGCGAGATCGACCCGAGCCCGCTGCGGACCCGGTCGGTGAGCCAGCGTGCGAGATCGTCGAGACCTGCCGCGACACGGTCGGCGCGGCGTTGCGCCGTTGCCGGGTCCGGCGTCGTCACTGTGGGACGGGCGGCTACGGTGGCTTTCTCGGCCCGGCTGTCGAGCCACTCGGAGGCGAACGCGGGTTCGGTACCCGCCGGGATGCTCTCCGCGGACCACAGCAGCAAGAGGCCGAGTCCGTGCTTGCACGGGAATTTACGGCTCGGGCACGAGCAGCGGAATGCGGGACCGGTGAGGTCCACTGTGGTGGCGTAGGGCTTCGCTCCGCTGCCGCGGCACAGTCCCCAGATCGATCGCTCGGAGAATCCGGTGTCGGACCATGTGGAGGAGAGTCGTCGGGCAGCAGACATCGACGCCTGGTCCGGTGCTGCTGCGGTGATCTGTTCGAGCGTCCAGGGGGTTGTCACGGTGAAGAAACGTACGGCAGCGGTCCGACAGATTCGTACACGATCAAGACGATGTGAGTTCGGTGAGGCGGCAGCGGATCCCGTCGACGAGCAGGGTCAGCCCGAACTCGAATCGGATGGCGGGATCGCCGTCGAGCAGGTCGTTGTCCGACGTCTCGGCGTTCTCCGTCGCGGTATCGGGGGCGATCGGCGAGCGGGTGAGTGCCCCGAGTTCGGCGAGTTGAAGCCGCGACTGTTCGTCGACGGTGTGGCCGAGGACATAGTGCAGCAGCGTGTAGCCGGTGAGTTCGGCGTGGGCACGCGACAGGCCCGCGCGCAGCGCGGCGGAGACGAAACCGTCACGCGCTCCCGAGGTGGTCAGGCGTGAGGCGTAGGTCGCGGCGACCAATTCGGCGCCGTCGCGATGGGAGAGCAGAGCGCCGCGGAAACGGTAGGCGAGTTCGGTGAGTCCGGCGTCCCAGGTGTCGGCGGACGGGGGCGTATCGACGCCGTCGAGGATCCGGTCGGCCATGGCGCCGAGCAATGTCTGTTTGTTGGGGAAGTGCCAGTACAGGGCGCCGGGCTGCACGCCGAGCGAGGTGGCGAGTTTGCGCATGGTCAGGTCGCCCAGTCCGTATTCGTCGAGTATCGCCATGGCGCCGTCGAGGACGTCGCCGCGTCGCAGCTGCACCGGTGTCGCTCCCTGTCTCGAGTGTGGTCTGCGTTGACACTATCGGACCACAACTCTAACCTGAACGATGTTCAAGTGAACGGTGTTCAAGTTCTGATTCTCAGGAGTTCCAGTGACGCACGCCCCCACCCGAGTGGATATTCTCGAACAGGCACGTGACCAAGTGCTCCGGCGCGGCCAGGGGCTCGACCGCGCCCAGACGCTCGAGATTCTGCGTCTGCCTGATGACCGCCTCGAAGACCTGCTCTCGCTGGCACATGAGGTACGGATGACGTGGTGCGGGCCCGAGGTGGAGGTCGAGGGCATCATCAGCCTCAAGACCGGTGGGTGTCCCGAGGACTGCCATTTCTGCTCTCAATCCGGTCTGTTCGCCTCACCCGTCCGCTCGGCATGGCTCGACATCCCCGCTCTCGTCGAGGCGGCCAAGCAGACCGCGAAGACCGGAGCGACGGAATTCTGCATCGTCGCCGCGGTCCGCGGTCCCGACGCCCGGCTCATGGCGCAGGTCGCGGCAGGAGTCGAGGCCATTCGCGGTGAAGTCGACATCCAGGTCGCGTGCTCGCTGGGCATGCTCACCCAGGACCAGGTCGACCAGCTCGCCGCACTCGGCGTGCATCGTTACAACCACAACCTCGAGACCGCGAGATCGTTCTTTCCCAATGTCGTCACGACGCACACGTGGGAGGAACGGTGGGAGACACTGAGCATGGTCCGCGAAGCCGGGATGGAGGTGTGCTGCGGCGGAATCCTCGGAATGGGCGAAACCCTCGAACAGCGCGCGGAATTCGCCGCCGACCTCGCCGCGCTCGAACCCGACGAGGTTCCCCTCAACTTCCTCAATCCGAGGCCAGGGACGCCGTTCGGTGATCTCGAGGTTCTTCCCGCGCCGGAGGCACTCAAAGCAGTTGCGGCATTTCGCCTCGCCTTGCCGCGCACGATCCTGCGTTTCGCAGGCGGGCGGGAGATCACGCTCGGGGACCTCGGCGCGAAGCAGGGCATTCTCGGCGGAATCAACGCCGTGATCGTCGGGAACTATCTGACGACGTTGGGGCGGCGCGCCGAAACCGATCTCGATCTGCTCGACGAACTGAAGATGCCGATCAAGGCACTCGGCGAGAGCATCTGAGCGTGTTCGATCCCTTCACAGGCGCCGCGGCCACCGCGGGCGACATCGCGGAGCGCCCGGAAGCCGCTCGGCTGGGACTCGAGCCGCCCCGCTACTGCACCCGGTGTGGACGCCGGATGATCGTGCAGATCGCCCCGGACGGATGGTGGGCCCGGTGTTCCCGGCACGGGACGATCGACTCGTGGCGCGACGAGCAACGCTGAGGTCGACACGGATCCGTCAGGCTCCGGGCACGGTGACGGCGTGGTCCTCGATGTAGTCGACGACGAGTTCGCGTCGCGCGATCTTCCAGCTCCCGTTCACCCGCCGGTAGTCGTCCCGGTAGCGGATGGCGAACGCGTTGTCGCGCATGCCGTCGCGACCGCGATACAGATGATGCGCCAGGCAGTACACGGACCCGACTGCGGTGTCGCCGTCGATGTCGACGACCTGCTGGTGGACGGCGTGATGAGTTGCGTGCAGGTGCGCGGTGCCGTCGAACACGGCCGCGACGATTGCGTCGGATCCGATCGTGACCACGGTGCCGCCCCCACGGGTCACCGCAGGAGGTTGCACGAATTCGGCGTCCGCGGTGAACAGGGAGGCCAGAGCGGCGCGGTCGCGGTCATCGACTGCGAGTGCGTAGCGACCGGCCAGATCAGACGGGGTGCTCATGCGACGAGTATGCAGTCGGCGTACCGGATCGGGGCTGCCGAGCTCGGTGAGCGGAACCGGAACCGAATCCGCCGTCGGACGGCATGCCCCCGTCGCGGGAACCCGGGGGCATGCCGCGCCGCTATCCGGCGATCTTGGCGGACAGCGCGGTAAGGCGGTCGGCTTCGAGGTCGGTGAGAACCAGGCGTGTCGACTCGAGGAGCGCGGGCAGTTGCTCGATACGGCTGGCACTCGCGATCGGCGCGACGATACCGGGGCGCTTCGACAGCCATGCGAGCGCGACCGTCGGGATCTCGACGGCGTGGGCAGTCGCGATGTCGGCGAGAGCGTCGATCACGGCGAGACCGGCCTCGGAGAAGTACTGCGACGCCATCCGTCCTCGGATCCCGGCCTCGAGATCCTCCGCTGTCCGGTACTTGCCCGTGAGGAAACCCGCGGCGAGTCCGAAGTACGGCAGGACCCCCAGCTCGTGTTCGGCGACGAGTGGGGCGTAGCCCTGCTCGTATTCTGCGCGATGCACCAGGTTGTAGTGCGGCTGCAGCGACACCGGCCGCGCGTAGCCCCCCTCGTCGGCGAGGGTGAGCCACTCGGCGACGCGGGCGGGGGAGTAGTTCGACAAGCCGACGTACCGGACCTTGCCGCTTCGGACGAGTGCATCGAACGCGGCCACGGTCTCGTGCAGCGGTGTCTCGGGGTCGTCCGAGTGTGCGAAGTAGAGGTCGATGTGGTCGGACTGCAGACGCTTGAGGGAGGCGTCCGCGGCCGCCGCGACATTCTCCGGCGCCAGGCCCTGGAATTCGGGGTGCTGGGCGACCTTGGTCGCCACCATCACCTCCGATCCGATGCCGCGAGCGGCTTTCCACTTTCCGAGGATGGTCTCGGATTCGCCGCCGGAATTGCCGGGGGCGGCGGCAGTGTACGAGTCGGCGGTATCGACGAAGTTACCGCCTGCGGCCATGAACGCGTCGAGGATCTCGAACGAGGTGGCCTCGTCTGCTGTCCAGCCGAGCGTGTTACCGCCCAAGGCAAGCGGGTAGATATCGAGCTCGGAGTTTCCGATTGTTGCCACTGTGCTCCCGTCGTCGGCGTGATGTTCCACGCGCACCCTACTCCCGGAAGACTCCGACGACCCGGGGGTCATCCCGGTGGACGCAACGCCGCGAATTCGTCTGTAACGCGCAGGCGGGAGTCGGTGAATCGATACAGCGCGGGAGGTCGGCCCCCGCTCTTGCCCGACGGCGCGGTGCTGCCGGTCCGGGTGAGGACCTCCCGGCGGGCGAGCACACGCTGAAGATTCGTGGCATCGACTTGGTAGCCGAGTGCAGCGCAATAGATCTCACGCAGGGTCGACATCGAGAACTGGGCGGGTGCGAGTCCGTAGGCGATGTTGGTGTACGACAGCTTCGAGGCCAGACGGGCATGTGCATTGGCGACCATGATCCGATGATCGAACGACATTTCGGGGAGATGGGCGACCGAATGCCACGAGGTGTCGTCCGGGAGGTGGGGGTCGGAGGTGATCGGCACCAGTGCGAGATAGGTCGAGGCGATGGTGCGGGTGCCGGGTACACGATCGGGAGCGGAGAACACCGAGAGTTGCTCGAGATGGGCCACTTCGCACACGTCGACCTTCTCGGCGAGTTGACGTCGTGCGGACGACGTGAGGTCCTCGTCGTCGTGGAGTCGGCCGCCGGGCAGCGACCAGGTGCCCATCTGAGGGTCGAGTGCGCGTTCCCACAGCAGAACGCCGAGTTCGGGAGCGGACCGGGGGGTGCTCGAGGTGTCGGAGAAGTGGCGAACCTGGAACACCACGATGAGCACTTCGTGACCGGTGTTACTATGAGGCATGTTTTCGACCCTAAGTCGAAAACCTTGAGAACGGAAATCCGAGCACAGTCCGCCCGGATTGCACTCCACGAAGGAGCAACGCCATGACCACGACAGAGTGGGCGGGAGCCGCCGCAATCGTCGACGGACCGGGTGGTTACTCCGGCATCGAGGCGACGCCGGAGTGGGCCGACGAGGTGCGCCGGCTCGCCCGCGAGCAGAACGCGACGCTGCTCGCGCACAACTACCAATTGCCGGCCATCCAGGACATCGCCGACCACGTCGGAGACTCCCTGGCGCTCTCGCGGATCGCCGCGGAGGCAGAAGAAGGCACGATCGTGTTCTGCGGTGTGCACTTCATGGCGGAGACCGCCAAGATCCTCAGCCCGGACAAGACCGTGCTGATCCCCGACGAACGCGCCGGGTGCTCACTGGCCGACTCCATCGACGCGGATCAACTGCGTGAGTGGAAAGCGGACCACCCCGACGCCGTCGTCGTGTCATACGTCAACACGACCGCCGAGGTCAAGGGCCTGACGGACATCTGCTGCACGTCGTCGAACGCCGTCGACGTCGTGGCGTCCATCGATCCCGACCGCGAGGTGCTGTTCCTCCCCGACCAGTTCCTCGGTGCGCACGTCAAGCGCGTGACGGGACGGGACAACATCCACATCTGGGCGGGCGAATGCCACGTGCACGCGGGCATCAACGGCGACGAACTCGCCGCGCAGGCTCGCTCGCACCCCGACGCCGACCTGTTCGTCCACCCCGAGTGCGGCTGCGCCACCTCGGCGCTCTACCTCGCCGGCGAGGGATTCGTGCCCGACGACAAGGTCAAGATCCTTTCGACCGGCGGAATGATCGACGCAGCCCGTGAGACCGGAGCCAAGCAGGTCCTCGTGGCCACCGAGGTCGGCATGCTGCATCAACTACGCAAGGCCGCGCCGGGTATCGACTTCCAGCCGGTCAACGATCGTGCGTCGTGCCCCTACATGAAGATGATCACCCCGGCCGCGCTGCTCCGCTGTCTTCGTGAGCGCAAGGACGAGGTCCACGTCGACCCGCAGGTGGCGGAGCGGGCCCGCCTGTCGGTGCAGCGGATGATCTCGATCGGCAACCCGGGCAGCGGAGAGTGATACCCACCGTGAGCGCCGGGGTGCGCTGGGAGGAGCACGCCGACCTCGTTGTGGTCGGAGGGGGCGTCGCCGGGCTCACCGCAGCGCGCGCGGCCTCGCTGCGGGGCCTGCGGGTGCTCACGGTGAGCAAGGGTGGACCGACCGACACCGCGACGCAGTATGCGCAGGGGGGCATCGCCGTGGTTGCGCCGATCGGCGACAGCGTCGAATCCCACGTCGCGGACACACTCGGCGCGGGCGGCGGGGTCTGCGACGAAAACGCGGTCCGATCGATCGTGGCTGCAGGCCCCGACGCGATCGCTGCCCTGATCGATCTGGGGGCGGTCTTCGATCGTGGGCACGACGGCGACGTCTCCCGGACCAGGGAAGGCGGGCACAGCACCCGCCGGATCATCCACTCCGGCGGGGATGCCACCGGCGCAGAGGTTCAGCGGGCACTCGGCGGTGCCGGCCTCCGGGTGCTTTTCGGGGCCGCCGTCGCGCGGGTGCTCACCGACGGGCGCGGTGTCACCGGAGTGCTCGTGCTCGACGAGCGCGGCTTCGGTGTCGTCCACGCCCCCGCGGTTCTGCTTGCGACCGGCGGACTCGGGCAACTGTATGCGTGCAGTACCAACCCGGCCGGCTCCACCGCCGACGGCGTCGCCCTCGCCTTGCACGCCGGCGCCCACGTCGCGGACATCGAGTTCGTGCAGTTTCATCCCACCGTTCTGTTCGCGGCCGGCGGCATCGGGCGACGCCCGCTCATCAGCGAGGCGGTCCGCGGGGAGGGTGCGACGCTCGTCGATTCACGCGGCCGGTCCGTCACAGACGGTGTGCATCCTCTCGGCGATCTCGCCCCGCGCGACGTGGTGTCCCGTGCGATCGCCGAACGCCTCGCCGTGCTCGGTGAAGATCACGTGTTCCTCGATGCGCGTCACCTCGAGGGCTTCGCGGAGCGATTCCCGACCATCACCGGGGCCTGCGCCGAGGCCGGGCTCGATCCCGCACAGGACCTGCTTCCGGTCGCTCCGGCCGCGCACTATTCGTGCGGCGGCGTCGTCACCGACGTGCACGGCCGTACCGGGATCCCCGGTCTGTATGCCGCGGGTGAGCTCGCACGCACCGGATTGCACGGCGCGAACCGGCTCGCGTCCAACAGCCTGCTCGAAGGTCTCGTGGTGGGGGAGCGCGCCGGCGTGGCCGCGGCTGCGGAGCGCGGTGGCCTGCGCGTCGATACGCCCGAGGCGACGGTGCCGGTTCTTCCGCGCCTCGACCGCACCGAACTGCAGCGCGCAATGACCCGCGCCGCGCTGGTCGTCCGCGACGAGACCGGTCTCGTCGGAGCACACGCGATCCTGGCGGGCGCGAGCGCGCAGGTGTGTACCGGCGTCACCGACCTCGAGGATGCCGCCCTCACCCTCGCGGCCCGCGCCCTTATCGGTGCGGCGCTTCGACGTACCGAATCCCGCGGATGTCACACCCGAGGGGACCATCCGACCCCGAATCCCGACCAGGCGTTTTCCCTCGATCAGCACGTGGGTGACGACGGAGAACTCGTCGTGACCACACCCCAACTCACAGGAGCGAACTGACATGGCCACCGTGCTGCCCGCCGGACTCGACGTCGATGAGACCCGCGCTCTCGTGCGACAGGCTCTCGACGAGGATCTCCGGTACGGACCGGACGTCACCACCGACGCGACGGTTCCGGCCGACGCCGTCGCCGTCGCGACATTGGTGCCGCGACAGGCCGGAACGGTCGCGGGTCTCGACGTGGCATTGCTAGTGCTCGACGAAGTCCTGGGCGCGGGCCACTACACGGTGCGCAATCGGGTCGAGGACGGACATCGTGTGGTCGCGGGGGAGCCCGTCCTCACGCTCGAGGCGTCTACCCGCGGGCTGCTCACCGCAGAACGCACCCTGCTCAACCTCGTGTGCCACCTGTCGGGGATCGCCACCACCACGTCCGACTGGGTCGACGCGGTCGCCGGTACCGAGGCGAGAATTCGAGACAGCCGTAAGACCCTCCCCGGTCTAAGGGCGTTGCAGAAGTACGCCGTGCGTGTCGGTGGTGGCGTCAATCACCGGATGGGGCTCGGCGACGAAGCCCTCATCAAGGACAACCATGTGGCGGCCGCCGGATCGGTGGTCGCTGCGCTTCGCGCGGTGCGCGCACATGCTCCGGATATCGCGTGCGAGGTCGAGGTCGACAGCCTCGAGCAGTTCGACGAGGTCCTGGCCGAAGACGTCGACCTGATCCTGCTCGACAACTTCCCGTTGTGGCAGACGCAGATCGCAGTGCAACGCCGCAATACCCACGCGCCCCACACACGACTGGAATCGTCGGGCGGTCTCACGCTCGACGTAGCGGCCGACTACGCGCGCACCGGTGTCGACTACCTCGCCGTGGGTGCGTTGACCCATTCGGTCACGGTGCTCGATCTCGGCCTGGACATGTGAGTTCCGGTAGCGAAGCGGGAGTCCATGACGTAGAACTACGAGAGACCCCGACTGACTTCGCTCACGGGGGCGGCGGGTCAGGGGGCCTGCCGAGTAGGGGAAGTAGGGACGACGCTCATGCTGCTGCCGATGTCGCCGACGGATTCGATGTTCTTGCTCGGTGAGACCCGCGAGCATCCGATGCATGTGGGTGGTCTCGTGATGTTCGAGCCGCCCGAGGGCGGCACGGCGAGTGATCTGCGGCAGATGTTCGTCGACGCGATCGCACGCAGCGAGGGTGAGGACGCCGCACCGCTGTGGCGCAAGCGAGCCGTGCGTTCGCTTGCCACCTTCGGTCAGTGGGCGTGGGAAGACTCGCCGGGTATCGATCTCGACTACCACGTGCGATTCACCGCGTTGCCGCACCCTGGGTCCACAACCGAATTGCGGGAGCTGGTTTCCCGCCTGCATGCCCCGTTGCTCGACCGCAGTCGCCCGCTGTGGGAGATGTACTTGATCGAAGGACTCTCCGACGGCCGGTACGGGCTCTACATGAAGATCCATCACGCCCTCGCCGACGGCGTGGGCGCGATGCGGTTGCTGCGCCGTGCGTTGAGCCCGGACTCCCAGGAGACCGGTATGCCGGCGCCGTGGGCAGCCCCCGATGCCTCCGACCCGCAGCGCTCGGTCGTCGGTACCGCGATCGAGATGCCGACCACCGCGGTGCGCGCTGCCCGCGGAGTGATCTCGGAGGCGTTCGGTCTCGTGCCCGCAATCGTCGGGACCGTCGACCGTGCCGTGCATGACCGGGGCGGGTCGTTGTCGCTCGCGGCGCCGCAGACCATTCTCAACGTCCCCATTGCGGGGTCCCGCCGGTTTGCGGCGCGGGCGTGGCCACTCGAACGACTCAGGTTGGTGGCCAAGGCATCCGATTCGACCCTCAATGACGTGGTACTCGCCATGTGCTCGGGAGCGCTGCGCACGTTCCTGGCCGAACAGGACTCGCTGCCCGCCGAGTCGTTGGTCGCGATGGTGCCGGTCGCATTGCGGAACGAGAAGAACGCCGGGAACGACCTCGGTGTCCTCATGTGCTCACTCGCGACCGACCGGCCGGCGGCGGCGCAGCGGCTTGCCGGGGTGCGCGCCTCGATGGCGGATGGAAAGAAGTCGATGCGCGGGATGTCGACCGTGTCCCGACTTGCCGCGAGCGCCGTCGGCGTTGTTCCCTTGGCGTTGGGTGTCCTGACCGGGAATCGGGTGCTGTCACGGCCGGGGTTCAATGTCATCATCTCGAATGTGCCCGGCCCCGACACTTCGCTCTACTGGAACGGTGCCCGTGTGGACTCGGTGTATCCGCTCTCGGTCCCGCTCGACGGGCAGGCGCTGAACATCACGTGCACCAGCACCGACGATCGGATCGCGTTCGGGCTCACCGCATGCCGGCGTACCGTTCCGGATCTGGGAACGCTGCTCGAGCACCTCGATGCCGAACTCGTCGCGCTCGAACATGCCGTCGGGGTCGAGGTCGAGGGGGTCTTAACTGTTCCTCAAGGCATAGGTAGACATCAGCGTTTATCTGTGAATATAGTAGAAGTATGAAACTGTCGGAGTGGGCGAAGCAGGCGGGAGTCCACTACCAGACAGCCTGGCAGTGGGCAAAGGACGGCAAAATGCCGGTTCCGGTTATGCAGACCCCCTCCGGAAGTTGGATTGTT
>NZ_JBUYWC010000026.1:0-42036 GCF_055230935.1 Rhodococcus ruitaii
CCCCGGAGGGGCGTTCGTGTCGGGACCGACACACCGCCGGTCCCCGTGTCCATCGATAGGGAGATCAGCTGTCCGTCAGCGGGGACGAACGTGTCCGTCTACAGGGAGGTTGGCATGTCCGCTAGCAATCAGGAATGAGGTAGACCGCCCCGATCCCGACCAGGCACACGGTCATGCCCGGGAGCCCGATCAACAACAGTCGGCGTCGACCTGCCCGGTCAACCAGGAGAACACCCGCGGCCGTGGCGATGAAGAGCAGAATGCCGATCCCGAATGTTCCGACCAAAGCTGCACTGGTGGCGAAGCCTGCTGCAGTGAAAATCGTCGGAGCAAAGTAGATGATGGTGGTAACACCGGTGAACTGAACGAAGAACCCTATGCCCACCCCAATCTTCAGTGGACGGCGCAAAGCGGGTTTGAACAGCCCGCGGAGACCAACGTTCTCGCGGGAGACCGTAGAAGCAATCGACGTCAGCTCGAGCTCCACCTCACCGCGTGCTCGAATGAGATGCAGCACCCTCCTCGCGTCGTCGATCCTTCCCTTTCCGACGAGCCATCGGGGGCTTTCCGGCAGGAACAACATGCCGATGCAGAGCACGATGGCCGGTGCGGCACCCCACGCGATCATGGCTCTCCAGTTTCCGGAACCGGACAACAAAAAGTTCACGAGATAGGACAGGAGAATTCCTGCGGTGATGGCAAGTTGAAACAACACACCCAAAGCCCCGCGACGTCCGGCGGGTGCCATCTCCGACAGGTAGACCGGAATGACCATGCATGTAATGCCGACTGCGATTCCGAGGGCGACTCGGGTTGCGATGAGGACTTCGGTGTTGGTCGCCACTGCACCGAGGAGAGAGAAGGCAATGAATACCAACGACCCGACGATCGTCATCGGGCGTCGCCCCCACCTGTCCGTGAGATAGCCGGCCGAACCAGCTCCTATCATAGCTCCCACGAAAAGAGAACTGACGACCGCACCCTGTTGTGCGGCAGAGAGTTCGAATTCCGGGGTGAGGAAAAGTAATGCGCCGGAGATGATCCCGGTGTCGTAGCCGAAAACGAGGCCACCGATTGCCGAGAGAGCCGTGACGAGAAATATTCGTCTTTCAACGCCACTGGAGTGTTCCTGTTGGTCGGGGAGGGCCACTGGGGTGTTCCTTACGGGAATCGCCACGCCGCAGTCGATGGGCGCGGTCGAGAAGGGAGCGCGCGAAGGGTAGGGCACCGGGAGAGTTCACGCGCAGAAGGAGGATGCAGAGCCTTTCGACTCCGGGGAAGACGACCGGCGCTTACCTCGGAGAGGACGAGGGCGTGCCCGCCGATGTGGAGGCGGGCACGCCCTCGGTGCGTACCTTGGCAGTAGTCCTACGATGTTGCCTTGGCGGACGCCATCGGCCGATCGACCATGAGCTGATCCATGTGCCGCAGATGGTCGGCAGCGCCGTTGTTCTTCACCAAGGTGTAGAGCATGTGGGAATCCATGAACGACTCGAAGTTTCCGTCGTCGTCGAAGTAGGTAGTCGACCCACGTACGACGACGAACATCGTGACCTCGGATTCCATGGCAGGTTCGTGGATCACTCCGGCCGGTTCGTACATGTAGTAGCCGGGGCCGATGTCACCTTCGGTGTAGGACCAGTCGCCGCTGATGTTGTAGACCTCGACTCCACCCGAGTGGTGGTGCATCTGGATCTTGTTCCCTGCAGGGAACTTCAGGATCGCAGTCCACCCGCCGTTGACGGGATCGACGCTCAGCAACACGAACTTTGCACCGCCTTCGGGGAAAGCCGTCCACTTGAGCTTCTCCGGATCGACCCGCACGGATCCAGGCAGTGCACCGGCCGGCACACCCGCTGCGCGGTAGTTACTGATGTCGTTGACATTGTTGGAGGTGGAGGTTCCATTCACTGTGGAGGTCATCGACTTCTCCTTCGGGTTCCAGCTGCCGCCGAGGCAGCGCGTTTGTGGGGCTGAGCGGACACAGTGCGCCAGGCACTACCCAGCAAGAGTTGCGTCCACCACATTCGTCATCCGTTGAGATGCACACCACAACAGTGCCGTGGGAGTGCGGTCGATGGAGAGGTCCAAACGGCCCGAAAACATACCTGTTCGGCGACTACTCCGGGCCTATCGTGCGTTCGTCGACGACCCAGGCGGCGATCTGCGCACGCTTGGTGAAGTCGAGTTTCCGCAGGATCCGTTCGACGTGCCCCTGCGCAGTTCGTTGCGAGATCACCAAACGCTCGGCGATCTGCCTGTTGGTGAAGCCTTCGGTCACCAGTTCGGCAACCTCCATCTCGCGCCGGCTGAGTGATGTGGGCTGCAGCTGCGGTACCGACACCTCCCGCTCGGCAAGTGCGAATCCGATCGCGGTATCCAAATCGGCCAACTCGCCCTTCTCGCTCGCCGAGTTGAACGCCTCCTCGTCGAGCACCTCACGGAGTTGCTTCACACACTCCGTGTGGTAGGGCTCGAGCTTGGTGAAGACCACTGGAGAGCTACCCATCTGCCTTCCGAGTGTTGTCGCCGCACCCAGCAGGACGGCAGCACGCCGCTGATCGTTTCGCACCGACGAGCTCAGTACCCAGGCAAGTGCCTCCATGGAGCACGCCGTCATGAACAGATCGTTCGTCTGTCGCGATATGCGCAGTGCTTGTTGCAGTCTTTCGGTCGCGTCACTGCTCTCACGCTGATTCCACAGAGCGACCCCTGAACCCCACAAAGCATGTGTTCGATAGATGAGCTCGCCGTGTGTATCCGCAAGCTCGAGTGCCTGCCCGTAGCATTTCAGGGCTCGAGACCTCTCCCCGGAGAATTCGTATGCCCATCCGAGCGTGACAAGCGCACCGAGCTGATCGAAGACGTCGTCGTGAGCTTCGAATACAGCAGGGCACGCCTCCAACACCGAGCACGCAGCCGGAGCCTCATCTGCGTAGAGCAGATACAACCCCCGGGCGTATGCCGCGAATGCGGTGGTCCGGGGGTCACCGAACCGGCAGGCGACCTCTTCCGCGTCTGTCGCCGCCGCGGAGGACGCGGCCAAATCACCCTGAACGGCAGCCAACGTGGCACTGCGCTGTAGCGCAATGACCTCGATCTCAGCGGCCCGAGTTGTTGTGGGACGCCCCAGTGCTCTGCTCAGCCAATACCGGCCCTCACTCAAGAGTCCCCTGGTGAGCCAGAACGAGTACAGCGCTGTAGCAATCCGGATGGCAGTACCGAATCTCGCCTCGTCGACATCTGCAAGCCCCAGCTCGAGAGCATACCGAATATTGGGCTGTTCAAGTGCGATCCGGGTTAGCCATAATGGCTGCGCACCGACCCACTCGCGTTCTGCCGTCAAAGCGAACGATTCGTACCAGTCGACGTAACGCTTCCGCAGGTCTGCAAAGGCATCGTCGCCCTGGCCACGGATCTTCTCGCGACCGTACTCGCGCAGGGACTCGAGCATTCGGAACCGGACAGAGTCGCGTTCCGGTTCACGGTTGAGAATCGATTTCTCCACCAAGGAGGTCACGATGTCGAGCGCGACCGCCGGCGCCAAATCCGACCCACAGATCTCCTCAGCCGCATCGAGGTCGAAACTTCCCGCGAACATCGACAATCGAGACCAGGCCAGCTGCTCCTGCGGGGAACACAGATCGAAGCTCCAGTCGATGCACAGCCGGAGAGTCTGCTGACGCGGAGGCACATTTCGAGGGCTCCGGGTCAAGAGCTCGTATCGGTGATGGGTGAGTCGATCCAGGATCTGTTCAGCCGTCATCGCACGCAAACGCGCCGCGGCGAGTTCGATCGCCAGAGGAAGGCCATCGAGTCGTACACAGATTTCGGCGACAGCTTCGACAGTCTGCTCTGTGACCTCGAAATCCGGCGCTACCGACACCGCGCGCTGAACGAACAGTTTTACCGCATCGGAATGACGTGCATCCCGGACGCTCACGGGCGATAAGCGATCCGGCAGTTTCATCGGAGGAATCCTCAGAACGACCTCGCCGCTCAGACCCAGCATCTCCCGACTGGTGCACAACACCCGCAGATGGGGGCAATCCTGTAGAAGAACACCGATCAGAACCGCCACCTCGTCGAGGGCATGTTCACAGTTGTCCAGAACAAGAAGCAACCGACGTGAACCTATGAAGTTGATCAGTCCCTCGACTTGGCGGCGACTGGACTGGTCTCGGTGGCCGAGGGCGGCCGCAACAACGTCGAGAGCCAGGGACGGTTCACGTAGATCTCCCAACTCCGCGACTACGGAATCACCGCCGACTCCGGCGGCAACATGCAGAGCCAGTCTCGTCTTCCCCACCCCGCCCGGTCCTGTCAATGTCAACAGTCGTGCCGACGAAAGCTGGTTTCTTATCCGCGTCAGTTCGTCCCGCCTGCCCACGAAACTGGTCAAAGGACGCAGGTCGTGGTGACGGGAGAATCGGCCATCCCCGGATCCGGCAGCAAGTTCACCTCGCGCGTCCTCATCTGGCTCTCCGTGCGACACAGTGATCCGAGAATTGCACATAGGTATCACCTCAGGTTGATCGAGCCCCCCGGACAGAGTCAGCCTATCGAGCATGAGGTCGTACACCGCATATGTTCGACCTTGTGACAGCGAGGTGTCCTCGTTCGATCCGACGGACTCGCAGATCACCGAACGGATCCAGGAGGTGAACAACCCTGGCTCGATGGTCAGCGGGCAACCAATCGACCAGGTGCCATGCGGGGCTTCACACCGGCCTTGCCAACTTCTGCAATCTTGCCCGGCTGGGATCTAGCTTTTCACGAATTATACGATGCCCCAATCGAAATTAATTCCGCGAGGCGTCGCAAATGGATTCGGTCGGCATCAGGACTCGGCGAAACGAAGTGTGCGAACATCCCGAATGTCCCTCGTCTGCCGCCGTGTCTCATAGACTCGAAGGATGACCACGACGCGCGCATCCGACGAGAAGTTCGACCACTCGAAAATCGAGCACAGAGCACCGTCCGTCGCCCGGCTGTTCACCGATCGCATCACCGCCACGCCGGACGCAGAAGCCTTCCGCTACCCCGACGGCAAGGACGGATGGACGAGCACCACTTGGGAAGAAACCGGCGACACCGTCCGGCTCCTCGCTGCCGGTCTGATGTCGCTCGGTGTCGAACTCGAAGATCGTGTCGCGCTGGCGTCGTCGACCCGCTATGAATGGGTACTCGCCGACCTCGCGGTGATGTGCGCCGGCGGCGCAACCACAACGGTGTATCCCACCACCAACGCGCCGGATGTCGCGTTCATCGTGTCCAACTCCGGAAGCCGTGTGGTGATCGCCGAGGACGCGACGCAGGTCGAGAAGCTGGCTCAGCACCGCGGGGAGCTTCCGGATGTCGTCAAGGTGGTCGTGATCGACGGGTCGGGCGACGGCGAGTGGGTGATCGGATTCGACGACCTCACAGAGCTCGGCCGGGCACGCCTCGCCGACGACTCGAACTCGGTGACCGACCGAATCCACAGCATCGAGCCCGACCACCTCGCGACGGTCATCTACACCTCGGGCACCACCGGTAAACCGAAGGGCGTCCGGCTGCCGCATTCGGCGTGGACGTACGAGGCTGCCGGGGTCGATTCCGTCGGCCTGCTCGGTCCGGACGATCTGCAATACCTCTGGCTTCCTCTGTCGCACGTGTTCGGCAAGGTGTTGCTCACCCTCCCGCTGCAGGTCGGTTTCCCCACCGCAGTCGACGGGCGGGTCGACAAGATCGTCGAGAACCTCGCCGTCGTGCACCCGACCTTCATGGGGGCCGCGCCCCGCATCTTCGAGAAGGCCCACGCGCGCGTCGAAGGGATGATGGCGGAAGAAGGCGGCATCAAGAAGGTGCTGTTCGACTGGGCAATGGGCGTGGGAACCAGCGTCTCGAAGGCGCGTCAGGACGGTCGTTCACCGGGCCTGCTCGACTCGGCACAGCACAAGGTCGCCGACAAGCTGGTGCTCTCGACGATCCGGGAACGCTTCGGCGGGCGGCTCCGTTTCTTCATCTCCGGCTCGGCGGCGCTGAATCCCGACGTGGCCCAGTGGTTCGACGCCGTCGGCATCCCCGTGCTCGAAGGCTACGGACTGACGGAGACCTCCGCGGCGTCCTGCGTCAACCGTCCCCAAGCCAACCGACTCGGCACGGTGGGCTGGCCTCTCCCCGGCACCGAAGTGAAGATCGCCGAGGACGGCGAGGTGCTGATCAAGGGACCGGGTGTGATGACCGGTTACCACGATCGTCCCGACGCCACCGCCGAAGCACTCGAGGCCGACGGCTGGTTCCACACGGGCGACATCGGCAGCCTCGACGACGACGGCTTCCTGAAGATCACCGACCGCAAGAAAGACATGTTCAAGACGTCGCAGGGCAAATACGTCGCGCCGTCCGCGATCGCCGCGACCTTCAAGGGCATCTCGCCATACGCTGCGGAAATCATCGTCCACGGGGAGGGCAAGCCGTACTGCGTCGCGCTGGTGGCGCTGGACGCCGAAGCCGTCACCGAGTGGGCAGCCAAGAACGGCCTGGGCGATCTGCCGTTCTCCGACATCGCACAACACGACAAGACGCGTGAGCTGATCTCGAAGGACATCGATCAGCTGAACCTGCAGCTCAACCGGTGGGAACAGATCAAGAAGTTCACGATCATCGAGCGTGAACTCTCCATCGAAGAGGGCGATCTCACGCCGAGCATGAAGCTGCGCAGGAAAGTGGTTGTGGATACATTCTCGGATAGCCTGACGCGGCTCTACGAGTGAACCTCTACCCTGGAGAATATGAGTAGCGCACGACCTAATATCACCCAGCGGATCGGCTACACCCTCGGCCGAACACTGCCCGCCGAGATGCACGAGTGGGTCCGGCAGGACATCCTCGGGCCGGGCGCGTCTCGCCGATACCTGCTGCGGTGGAACCTGCCCATCATCCCGCTGCTGCTGCTGTTCCTGCTGATTCCGGGCCCGGTGTGGATCCCGCTCTCGATGATGCTGCTGCTCCTGCTGCCGTGGATCTACTTCTCGGTGGCCCTGATGCCGATCTGGCAGCGGCACCGCCTCCAGCAGCACGGCTTCGACCCCGGGCTGCTCGGCGCGAAAGCACGCGCCCGTGCCGACCGCGAACGCGCCGACTACGAGCGCCGATTCGGCCGCTGAATGTGACGCGAACGGCCACAACAACTCCGCGCCTGGCCACGCTGCTCGGCCCAGCGTTCGTCGCGGCCGTCGCGTACGTCGACCCGGGAAACGTCGCCGCCAACCTCACCGCCGGAGCCCGCTACGGCTATCTGCTGCTGTGGGTCCTGGTCGCTGCGAATGCGATGGCGATTCTCGTGCAATACCTGTCGGCCAAGGTCGGTGTCGTCACCGGGCGTTCACTTCCCGAACTACTCGGCGAGCGGTTTCGCACCCCGACACGTCGTGCATTCTGGATGCAGGCCGAGGTCATGGCGATCGCCACGGACGTCGCCGAGGTCATCGGTGGCGCGATCGCACTGCACCTGCTGTTCGGACTTCCACTGTTCGTCGGCGGTCTCATCACCGGTGCCGTGTCGATGATCATCCTGTCGGTGCACAACCGCCGCGGTCAGCGCACGTTCGAATACGTGGTGGTGAGCATGCTTGCGATCATCACCATCGGATTCCTGTGCGGTCTGCTCTTCACCGACGTCTCCCCCGCCGACGCTGCCGCCGGGCTCGTGCCCCGGTTCGCGGGCACCGACACCGTCCTGCTCGCCGCGTCGATGCTGGGCGCCACGGTGATGCCGCACGCGATCTATCTGCATTCCGCGCTGTCGCGCGGGCGACACGGCAAGGTCGAACCCGGGCCGCGACTCGACCGCGTCATGCGCGCGACCCGGTGGGACGTGGCAGGCGGCCTGTTCGTCGCGGGCAGCGTCAACATCGGCATGCTGCTACTTGCCGCGTCTGCCCTCCGCGACACTCCCGGTACCGACACCATCGAAGGCGCGCACGCCGCGATTTCCGGTGCCCTCGGCCCGGCTGTCGCGATGGTGTTCGCAATCGGGCTGCTCGCATCGGGGCTGGCATCGACCGCGGTGGGGTCGGCCGCCGGTGCGGAGATCATGGCGGGCCTGCTGCACATCCGTATCCGGCCTTTCCTCCGGCGAGTGGTGGTGATGATTCCCGCCCTGATCCTGCTCGCCGTCGGAGTGGATCCCACCTTCGCCCTCGTGCTCAGCCAGGTCGTCCTGAGCATGTGCATTCCGTTTGCGGTGGTTCCCCTGGTGCGGTTGACATCCGACTCCTCGGTGATGGGCGAGATGCGCAACAGCCTGCCGATCACGATGGCCGCATGGGTCACCGCAGGTCTCATCGTCGCGCTCAACATCACCCTGGTGTGGCTCACCGTCACCGGCAGCTGATCAGGACAGCACTTCGATGAGGGTGGTCTCCGAATCACCGGTCATGTAGTGCTCGACGCTGTCGAGGTGCCGACGCCAGAATGCCTCCGCCGCACCCGGTTCGCTCCCCCGCAACAGGTCGACGAGTTTGTGGTTGGCGCGCAGCGCGACGGCGACCCCCGGGCTGTCCCGCTCGGTCCGAGTCGACAGGAACAGCGCATTGTGGGCGTCCATGATGTCGAGCAGCATGCTCGCGAGCGTCGACATCGTCTGATTGCCGCCGAGTTCCATGATCGTTCGGTTCACGTCGCTGACGTATTTGACGAACGCGTGTGGATCGTCGACTGCGTCGTCTCCGCGTTCGACCACCTCGGCGAGCCTGTCGATGCGGTCGTCGGGGTTCGCGGCGATCAACCCGACCGCCGCGACCTCGAGCTCGGTGCGGGCTCGGTATACATCGGCGAGCGGAACCCCGCGGTACTGCAGGAGCAGACCTGTGTAGCGCGCAGCCGTGGAGCCGTCAGGTGCCTGCACGCGGGCGCCGCCGCGCGCACCGCGGAGCACGGTGATGATGCCTTCGGACTCGAGGATGCGGAATGCTTCGCGCAGCGTCGGCCGCGATACCCCGAATCGCTCCATGAGCGCGGCCTCGTTGGGCAGCGGCTCACCTGCCTGGAGTTCCCCGGTGATGATCTGCCGACGCAGGCTCGCCGCGATCAGTTCGCCGGCCTTGGGCACACGAACAACCGCTGAGCGGGCGTCGAGAGGCATGGCACCGTCCTGTCTCCGTCATGGTCGAAACCGGCCCGTAAGAATACAAGAATCTACCCAATTGCGACGAGGCGGGCTCGTAATCATCGTCACCATCGCCGAGCGACGCACACACAGGGATTACCCTCACCCCATGAGCGAAGCCATCGAATTCACCGCGACCGCCGACCTCGCCGACGAGATCGGACCTGATATTCGCAGCTGCGACACTCAATTCATCCAGTTCGGTGGTCGCGCCGAATTCGCCGGCCCGATCACCACCATCCGGTGCTTCCAAGACAACCTGCTGGTCAAGCAGACACTGTCCGAGCCGGGCCACGGCGGCGTCCTGGTGGTCGACGGCGACGCAAGCATCCACACCGCACTCGTCGGCGACATCATCGCCGGGCGCGGCGTCGACAACGGCTGGGCCGGCGTGATCATCAACGGAGCCGTCCGCGACTCCGCGATCCTGCGCACCCTCGACATCGGCGTCAAGGCCCTCGGCACCAACCCGCGTAAGAGCACCCAGACCGGCTCCGGTGAGAAGAACGTTCCGGTCGAGATCGGCGGCGTGACCTTCAACCCGGGCGAGATCGTCTACAGCGACCACGACGGCGTCGTCGTGCGCGCCTCGAACTGACCGAGAATCTTCCCTGGATCAGCCCTTCGCGACACGGGCGCTCGTCCCACCGATCTCGACGACATCACCGGTAGTCAACTGCCGGCCCCGGCGCACCTCGACTTCACCGTTGACCGAGACGAGGCCGTCGGCGATCACCTCTTTGGCCTCCGCACCCGACTCGATCAGGCTCGCCAGTTTCAGGAACTGACCGAGTCTGATCGAGTCGTCGCGGATGGGCACGTCGAACGCATCGGTCATGTGTGCCATCTTGACATCCCGGCCGACGGCTGCACCCGCTGCCTCGGCGCACTCCATTCTGACACGGGTGGTACGGGGTACACTTTTGGCACTAACCGAGGTGGTGGGAAATGCTCGTCGACCGAGATCGGGCGCGCGACTCGATCCATGCCTTGTCCGATCCGGACCTCATCGAGCTGCTGGTCGAGGAGTTCTCTCGGCGGCCGGCCTTGCATCCCGTCCGCGATGACGTGACAGCCCTGCTGTCGATGAGCCCTGCGCTGGCGCGTCAGCAGGAACATGCGGTCGCCAACCCGGCTGCCGCGGCGGTAGCCCGCACGCGGATCGTGGCGTCGGCACTGAACTCGATCGTCGACCAGCACGAGATGCTCGACTCGACCGCCGTCAGCCGAGTCCTGGGGAAGTCGGCCACCAGCCGCAACACCGCCAGCCGCCTGTCGACGGCCGGCACGGTGATCGCGTTGCCGGTATCGGGGCACAAGCTCTACCCCGCCTTCCAGTTCGATGCCGAACGTCGGCGGGTCCGCCCGATCGTCGCCGAGATCAACCGGGCGCTCGGCGCGAAAGACGACCCGTGGGGGGTGGCGTCCTGGTGGCTGAGCCCAACCGACTTCACCGACGACCCACGGCCTCCGGCCATGCTGGCCGTCGCCGGTGAGTACGAGCAGGAGCTGCGGGACATGGCCGACGACCTGTTACAGGACTGAATCGACAGTGACTTACCCGGATCCGCCGAGACCGTTGCCTACTGCACTGATCGCCACGATCCCCACCGACACCTCGCTGTGGCGCATCCACAGCGCCACCCGCGGCGCCGCGGAGTTGAACGCCACCGCCCGGCCTCGGCCCCGGGCAGGGGGCCGGTTCGACAGTCTCGATGGCTCCTATGCATACCTGTATCTCGGCGACAGCCCCGCCGCGGCGGTCGCCGAGACTCTCTGCCGCAACCTGCCGGTCGACCACTCCCCGCGCCTGATCCCGCGGGCGACGATCGCCGGCCGGGTCCTGAGTGAAGTGCGGACCACACGTACGGTGAAAGTCGTGGACTTGACCGGGACCGGGGCGTCCCGAATCAACGCCGGCGCCTGGCTGTCCAAGTGCGACCGCTCCGGGTATCTGCAGACCCGCCGGTGGGTCGCCGCGATCCTCGCCGCGAACCCCGATGTCGATGGTGTGCAGTACCGGCCGCGACACGACGAGAACACTCTGGCATGGATGCTGACCGATGATCCGGCTACACATACTCATCCCGCGGTCACCGCTGGCGCAGGCATGATTGCGCTCGACTCCGCCGATGGTCACTACCTGTTGGGCGCGATTCTCACCCCGCACAACGCCGCACTCGGACCGTGATCCAGCCCCGTACAGACCGTAGGAAAAGATATCCCTCGGCCCGGCGCACACTGGACGGGTGAGTACCCACGTCGTCTGGTTCCGCCGCGATCTGCGTCTGCGGGATCTGCCCACCCTGTCCGGTGCCGCCGAGACCGATCGTGTGATCGCGCTGTTCGTGCTCGACGACACCCTGGCGACACCAGGACCGCGCTATACGTATCTGCTGCGCTGCCTGCGCGCACTCGACGACGATCTCGACGGCCGGTTGCTGGTGGTCCACCCCCTACTTCCGTGTGTTCAATCCCACCTCACAAGGGGAGAAGTTCGATCCGATGGGTGAGTACGTCCGCCGCTGGGTACCCGAACTGCGCGGCGTCGCAGGCGCGCGGGTTCACCGGCTGCCGGACGGCCCGCCCCCCGGATATCCGGGGCCGCTCGTCGATCACGCCCACGAACGACTGGAGGCGCTGGCACGCTACGGAGAGATCTCCACCCGCCGATGACCCATCCGCTGGTGGAACGGTTCCGAACAATGAGAGAACACGATCCACGGAGGCACCGATGGGAATCGAGTACAGCAGCATCGTCGAGGCGTCCCGGGACGAAGTGTTCGACTGGCATTCACGGCGCGGTGCGCTCCATCGGCTACTGCCGCCGTGGCAGCCCATGAGCGTCGTGTCCGAAGCCGACTCACTCGAGGACGGCCGTGCGGTCCTCGGTCTGCCCGGCGGTCTGCGCTGGGTGGCCGACCACCAGCCGGACGCCTACGACCCACCCGCCCGTTTCGTCGATTCCCTCGGTCGCGACGGTCTGATGTCGCTACCGACAGGACTCGTTCGCTCGTGGCGTCACGAGCACCGATTCGAGAAGGTCGACGACCACCGCACCCGCGTCACCGACCTCGTCGACACCCCGGTCCCCGAGCGCTTGCTGCTGCAGACCTTCCGGTACCGGCACCGCCAGCTCACCGAGGACCTCGCGAGCCACCGCTGGTCGCACGAACAGGGCGTCCGGCCGGTGACAGTCGCCGTCTCCGGCGCGTCCGGGCTCATCGGCACGGCCCTGACCGCGTTCTTGAACACCGGCGGCTACCGAGTGGTCCGCCTGGTGCGCCGGCCCGCACGCGGCGACGACGAACGCCGGTGGGATCCCGCTTCTCCGGCGCCCGATCTGTTCGAGGGCGTCGACGCCGTCGTGCATCTGGCCGGAGCGTCGATCGCCGGACGGTTCACCGATTCGCACAAGGCCGCGATACGCGACAGCCGTATCGGGCCGACGCGTCGGCTCGCCGAATGCGCGGCCGGCACGCCGAACGGGCCCGCCACGTTCGTGTGTGCGTCGGCCATCGGCCTGTACGGCTACAACCGAGGCGACGAACCGCTCGACGAGAACACCTCGGGCGGAGGCGGTTTCCTCACCGACGTGGTGGCCGACTGGGAAGCTGCTACCGCACCCGCCTCGGACGCGGGACTGCGGGTGGTCAATGTCCGCACCGGGGTGGTGCAGACGCCGCGCGGCGGCACCCTGCAACTGATGCGACCACTGTTCGCCGCTGGTCTCGGCGGTCGGCTGGGCAGTGGGCGACAGTGGTTGTCGTGGATCGATCTCGACGATCTTCTCGATGTCTACCACCGCGCGTTGTACGACCCGACGCTGTCCGGTCCCGTCAATGCCGTCGCGCCGGATCCGGTGCGCAACGAGGAGTACACGCGCGTTCTCGCAGGAGTGCTGCATCGTCCGGCGCTGGTGCCGGTTCCCGGCTTCGGACCGAAGCTGCTGCTCGGTGAGCAGGGGGCCCGCGAGTTGGCCACCGCAGACCAGCACGTGGTACCCCGACGCCTGCTCGACGCCGGGCACGTGTTCCGTCGCGGCTCCCTCGAAGACTGCCTGCGCCATCAGCTCGGGCACCTGCCTGCGACGCCATGACCGGAACCGGACGCCGACATCACTGCGCGACTGCGTCTGCGTCGCTCCGGGATCGAAGCTCACGCGGGCGACATACCAGCGCTTTGCTGCCCGGACACGCGAATCAGTTTCTCGTTGACGAACTCGCCCACACCCCACTGCGCAAGCTCGCGGCCGTAGCCGGAACGACCGACGCCGCCGAAGGGCAGTCCGGCTGCGGTGACGGCGTGTTCGTTGACGAATGTCATGCCGTCCTTGAGCCGTGCAGCCACCTCGTGTGCCTTGTCGACGTCTGAGGACCATACGGAGCTGGACAGTCCGTACTCGGATTCCTCGTTGGCAATGCGTACCGCCTCGTCCACCCCGTCCGCCTTGTACACGATCGCGACCGGGCCGAAGATCTCGTTGCACCCCACATCTGCGGACGGGTCCACATCGGTGACCAGTGTCGGCTCCATGTACGCGCCGTCTCGGTCGATCTTCTTTCCGCCCACCCGGATGGTGGCTGTGCCCTTGCGTGCCGCGGTGGCGAGGCGGTCGACGATTTCGTCGCGGGCGCCGATCGAGCTGAGCGGGCCGACGTCGGCGTCCGGATCGTCATAGGCACCCACCGCGAGCGCGCCGATCGTTTTTTCCAGGTAGGCCACCGTGCGGTCGTAGAACTCCGGCTGCACGATGAGCCGCTTCGGCGCGTTGCATGCCTGACCGGTGGCGAACATCCGGATGTCCACGTAGCGGTCCAGTACCCACTCGAGGTTCTCGTCGTCCAGCACGAGGAAGGGGTCGTTTCCGCCCAGCTCGAGCAGCGACTTCTTGTAGTGCTCGCCGGCCGTCTTCGCCACCGCCGAGCCGGCACGTTCGGATCCGGTGAGGGAGACACCCTGGATCCGCTTGTCTGCGATGAAGGGGTCCATCTGGGAGCCGGAGGCGTAGATGTTCTGGAACACGCCGCGCGGCAGCCCGGCCTCGATCAGGAGGTCCTCGCACGCCTGGGAGGACAGTGGGCAGATCCCGGCGTGCTTGAGCACCAGCGCGTTTCCGAGCAGCAGGTTGGGTGCCGCCCACCGCGCCACCTGGTAGTACGGGAAGTTCCACGGCATGATGCCCAGGAGCACACCGAGGGGCCGCTTGACCACGTACGAGCGGTCCGCGCCCTGCGCCGGGAGTTCCTCGGGCGCAAGCAGTTCGTGGGCATTGTCTGCGTACCAGCGGTAGATACCCACCACGATGCCCAGCTCGGCTGCGCCCCACGGTCGGAGCTTGCCCATCTCCCGCCCGATGTTCTCGATCAGCTGATCTTTGTGCTGTTCATAGAGATCGGCGACGGTGCGGAGGACGTCCGCTCGTTGGTCGATGGAGGTTTCCTGCCAGCTGCGTTGGGCTTCGACGGCGCGATCCAGGATCGCGTCTCGGTCTGAGTCTTCGATACGTTCGAACTGCTCTTCGTCCGTACCGGTGTTCGGATTCTGAAGTGCGAATGTAACCATGCTTCCCGTCTACCCGTCTCCCATTCTCCTTACACACCGATAGCGATCTGCGGGGATCGCCGCGATCACGGTTTCTGCCGTGTGCGCCCCGCACCTGCTGCAGGTCAGTGGCCAGAGATCTGGTTCCCGGTGTCGACGGGTTCGTCGAACATGTCTGCTATCCGAGCTTTGATCTCCGCGGTGCTGAACGTCCCCGGGCGGGCGGGGATATCGGTCTTCGAGGGCGCAGCGGGGTCAGTGATGTTGTTCACGGGCGGGTCCTGTCTTGTAGCTTCTCGTTCGAAATGTTGGGCGCTCATTGTGCTGTCGCGACGCGCGGCTCCTATGCGGGCGTTGCCAGGCGATCATCGATGATCAGCTCCACCGGCCCGGTGAAGATCGTTCCCGCCACCCGCCGGACCGTCTCGGCGACGGTGACCGTATCGCGGCCGAGAGCGGCGATGATGCACACCTCGATCCGGTCGTCACCGACGTGGACACCATGAACACGTACTCCGGACAAGTAGGTGGGGACCTCGTCGAATACGCGATCGGCGGGTGCGGTCACTCCGTGGACCGAGTCGGCGCCCGCGACTACACGGACGACCAGCCCTGCGGTGATCGCTGCACCGCCGATCCGGCGCACCACCGCAGCGGGGCGGTCGAGGTCAGTCGGGTAGAGGTCGGCGGCCTGAGCGCCGAGAAACCACTGCGTGCGGGTCTCTGTGTGACTCCGCTCCATGTGTCTCCGCGGAAGCCACGTCACCTGGCTGTTCATTTGTCGCCCACTATCTTGCCGGCGATCTCCTTGGCTCTCGTTCTCGAACTTGTCGGGTACACCCATCGCGGTTTCTCCTGGTCGTGTCGGATTGATGGTCACCGCATCGCGAGCCGGACATGTTGGTGGAGTACACCTCTCACCTCGGTCTCATGCGCCGCGCGTCCACGCTCGACATCTCTCAACACCGATAACGCTACCGATCCGAAAAGCACATTTCTTCACCCCAAGGGGTGAATTCATGGTCTGTACCGTGGGGTCATGGCACCTCTCCGGCTCGCGTTGATAGATGATTACGAGGTCGTAGTACAAGGCCTGGCCTCGATGCTGCGCACCTACCGCGATCGCGTCGAGATCGTCGAATTGGACGCCAATACGTCCGTGGCCGAACGGGTGGATATTGCACTCTACGACTCGTTCGCCAACCCACAGGGCGACCGCGACCAGGTGCGCGAACTCTCGGCGAACCCACTGGTGGACAACGTTGTCGTCTACTCGTGGAATCTCGAGGCGCCCCTCGTGGCCGCGGCCCTGGCCAACGGGGCCCACGGCTATGTGAGCAAGAACCTGCCGGCCGGACAATTGGTCGCTGCCCTCGAGACGATCCACCGGGGTGGTCCATCCGTGCATGATGGGGTGTCGGACGCGGCCAAGGCGATCGGCGGGGATTGGCCGGGACGTGAGGAAGGGCTGCCCCCACGCGAAGCCGAAGTGTGGCGTTGATCACCCAAGGACTGAGCAACGTCGACATCGCCGACCGCGCGCACCTGTCGATCAACTCGGTCAAGACCAACATCCGGAACTGCTACCGCCGGATCGGCGTGACCAGCCGTTCACAGGCCGTGCTCTGGGGAGTCGAACACGGCTTCCGCCCCGACCGCCGACGAATCGTCGACGACACTGCTCTCGACAACAACTGACCGATACTCCGCCAGCGGCGAGGCGCCGTCAGTGCCGGGTGCGGCCGTCGTCGATGGTTCCGACGACCACGGTGGTGTCGAACTCGTCCGACCGACGAACGACCGGCGTCAAGCCCTCGGCAGCGAGGATCTCGGTGGCTGCCTCCGCCTGGAGGGACCCGACCTCCATCAGCAGGTGTCCCCCAGGCGCCAGCCACCGAGACGCTGGTGCCGCCAGCCGCCGATGTACGTCGAGTCCGTCGTCGCCGCCATCCAGCGCGGCACGCGGTTCGTGTAAACGCGCCTCGGGCGGCATGGTCGCGATCGCGGCAGTCGGCACGTAGGGGGCGTTGGCTACCACCATGTCGACTTTGCCGCGCATCGCGTGAGGCAGCGCCGCGTAGAGGTCGCCGCAGTGCACGTCGCCGCCGTGCGGTGTGAGGTTCCGCCGCGCGCAACGCACCGCCGTGCGGTCGATGTCCGTGGCATGCACGTGGATTCCGGGCGCGCAGTGCGCAAGAGCTGTGCCGATGGCGCCGCATCCACAGCACATGTCGACGACAGTGGAGTCTCTGGCGACGAGTTCGCCGGCGCACCGAACAAGGAACTCGGTGCGCCGACGCGGTACGAACACCCCCGGTTCCACCACGATTCGCAGACCGCAGAACTCCGCCCACCCGAGCACGTATTCGAGCGGACGACCGTCGATCCGCTGCTGCACGAGATCTTCCAGCTCGGACGGGGTGCGCGCCGCATCGACGAGCAGCCGCGCCTCGTCCTCCGCGAAGACGCACCCAGCGGATCGCAGCCGGGCCACCAGTGCTTCTGGAAGCCGACCACCGGGAGCATTGCCGACCGGAGATTCGGACACATGGCACCCTAACCTGCGCGCTCGGTGTCAGAGGGTGGGTCTATACAGTTCTGTTGGACTTCGTCGAGCAGAACAGGCAGGTAGCGATACCCGTGATCACCGGTGACATCAAGAACAAGGTCGACGCTGTCTGGGACGCGTTCTGGACGGGCGGCATCTCGAATCCGCTCGAGGTGATGGAACAGATCACCTACCTGCTGTTCATCCGCCGTCTCGACGACGAGCAGACCCTCGCGCTGGAGAGGGCCAACCTGCTGGAGCAGCCCATCGAGGGCAACCCGTTCCCCGAGGGCGACGACGAACAGGGCCTGCCCTACGACGACTTGCGGTGGTCGGTGTTCAAGAGCCGCCACGCCGACGAGATGTTCGACATTGTCGCCAACCGGGTGTTCCCGTTCATCAAGGAGATGCGCGGCGAGGACTCCACGTATGCGCACTTCATGAAGGATGCACGGCTCACGATCCCCAATGCGGGCATGTTGCAGCGGGTGGTGGATCGGCTGGACACGGTGCCGATGGGAAACCGCGACACCAAGGGCGACATCTACGAGTACCTGCTGGCGAAGATCGCCGCCGCCGGGCAGAACGGCCAGTTCCGCACGCCCCGGCACATCATCGAGTTGATGGTGCACATGACGGCCCCGAAGCCGGGCGACACGATCGTCGACCCAGCGTCCGGTACGTGCGGGTTTCTCGTGGGTGCGTCGGAGTACATGCGCGCCAATCATGCGGATGAGATCAACTCCGGCAAGGGACGCGAACAGTACCACCACGAGATGTTCCACGGGTTCGACTTCGACAACACGATGTTGCGCATCGGTTCGATGAACATGCTGCTGCACGGCATCGAACAGCCCGACATCCGCTATCGCGACTCACTGGCGGAGGCGAACACCGGTGACGCGGAGGCATATTCGCTGATCCTCGCGAACCCGCCGTTCGCGGGCAGCCTCGACTACGAGAACACCGCGAAGGATCTGCAGCAGATCGCGAAGACGAAGAAGACGGAACTGCTGTTCCTGGCATTGTTCCTGCGCCTGCTCAAGCCCGGTGGGCGGGCGGCGGTGATCGTGCCGGACGGTGTGCTGTTCGGATCATCGAAGGCACACAAGGAACTTCGCAGGATTCTCGTCGAGGAGCAGAAGCTCGACGCAGTGGTGAAGCTGCCGTCGGGGGTGTTCAAGCCGTATGCGGGGGTGTCGACGGCGATCCTGTTCTTCACCAAGACCAACTCCGGCGGCACCGACACCGTGTGGTTCTACGACGTGCAGGCCGACGGGTTCTCGTTGGACGACAAGCGCAATCCGCTGCTGGACGAGGGCAAACTCGGTGTGCTCGCGGAGGTGTCCGAGGACGAGCACGCGAAGAACAACCTGCCGGACGTGCTGCGGCGCTGGAGTCTCCGGGATTCCGACGAGGTGGAGCGGGCACGGACGGAGCAGAGCTTCTGTGTGCCGAAGGACGACATCGCCGCGCAGGGATACGACCTGAGTTTGAATCGGTACAAGGAGATCGTGCACGAGGAGGTCGAGCACCGGAAGCCTGCCGAGATTCTCGACGAGCTGGACCTGATCGAGAAGGACATCGTCGACGGTATGGCGCGGCTGCGGGAGATGCTGGCCGGGGGTGCGGCGTGAGTGGGTGGCCGATAGTCACGCTCAGTGAGGTGATCGAGGATGCCCGGCCTGGCTTCGCTTGCGGAGAATTTGACCCGGATGGCGTCCCTCAGTTCCGGATGAATAACGTAACGAGAGAGGGCGGTCTGGACTATTCGAAGGTGCGGCGGGTACCAGCTGCAAAGGCACGCCTGGAGGCATTCCAGCTCCAGACCGGCGATGTCTTGTTCAATGCGACGAACAGTCCTGATCTTGTTGGAAAAACCGCGCTCTTCGCGGAGCGCGACGAGCCGACTGTCTACAGCAATCATTTCGTGCGACTTCGCGCAAACAGCCAACTCGAACCGGCCTATCTTGCGCGGCACCTCCAGATGAGCTTCGGGCGAGGAGTATTCAAGGGGATGTGTCGACAGTGGGTCAACCAAGCCACTGTTGGCCGTGATGTCCTTCTGGCCCTTTCGATCCCGCTACCGACTCTCGGCGAACAGCGGCGGATCGCGGCGATCCTCGACCACGCCGACGCCCTCCGCGCCAAGCGCCGCGAAGCCCTCGCCCGCCTCGACGAGCTGACCCAGTCGATCTTCATAGATATGTTCGGCGATCCAGTGATGAATCCGAAGGAATGGGAGTTGACGACGTTAGGAGCTGTTGGTGTCCTGGATCGCGGTGTTTCGAAGCATCGCCCGCGGAACGCACCGGAATTGCTGGGCACGGAGCACCCACTTGTCCAGACAGGTGAGGTTGCGAACTCGGGCGGCTATATTTCGTCCACAGGTCAGTACTACTCAGACCTTGGCTTGCGGCAGAGTAAAAAGTGGCCAGCGGGAACCCTGTGCATAACCATCGCCGCAAACATCGCGAAGACAGGGATCCTGAAGTTCGACGCGTGTTTCCCGGACAGTGTCGTCGGCTTCACGGCAAGCACTTCGACCGTTGAGTACGTGCGAGTCTGGCTATCCTTTCTGCAGCAGACTATTGAGGCGAGCGCACCGGAATCTGCCCAGAAGAACATCAACCTTGCCATCTTGCGGGCGTTGTCGATACCGCTTCCGCCCCAAACACTCAGGGACGACTTCGCGGATCGTGTCAGCCATCTCGAGTTGCTCAAAGATCAACACCGCACCGCCCTCGCGGAACTTGACGACCTCTTCGCCTCCCTGCAGTCCCGCGCGTTCCGGGGTGAGCTGTGAGTGCTCCGGTGTCGGAGATGCCCGTGTGGCATGGCTTCCTCACCCCGGTGCTGGAAGTTCTTTCCGACGGCGGCACCTGGCGCAAGCGCGACCTGCATGCGGCGGTGGAAGATCATGTCAGGCTCACTGCCGAGCAGCGCACGGAAGCCCTGCCGTCGGGGCAGAGCCGCGCCGACAACCGGATCGGGTGGGCGCTCAGCGGCCTGTACCGCGCGCAACTCGTCGACAAGCCCGCGCGGGCCACCTTCACCATCACCGATGCGGGCCGCGCACTGCTCACCGCACACCCCGATGGGATCACCGACAAGGTCTTGAAAACCCTTCCGGCGTATCAGGACTACGTCCCCGCAAGACAGGCGAACTCCGTCACGCCCGCTGAGGAGACGGATCCAGACTCTGTGGGCGACCCTGTTGAGCAGATCGAGGCCGGTGTCGCACGACTGCACGCCGAGGTTGCGGCCGACCTGCTCAAGCGGCTGCGGGAACAACACCCCGACTTTCTCGAACAGTCGGTGCTCGATGTGCTCGTCGCGATGGGATACGGCGGCACCGAAGGTCGGGCTGCCCGGATCGGCGGCTCGGGCGACGGCGGTGTCGATGGTGTCATCGACCAGGACCCGCTCGGACTCGAACGCATCTACGTGCAGGCCAAACGTTATGCCGCGGATAGCACCGTAGGCCGACCCGAGATTCAGGCGTTCGTTGGCGCCTTGCACGGCGTCGGTGCTGCCCGCGGTGTCTTCATCACCACCAGTTCATTCACTTCCGGCGCCCGCGAGTACGCGCAGAACATCGGCACCCGCATCATCCTCATCGACGGTCAGCGCCTCGCAGAGTTGATGATCCGGTACGGCGTCGCCGTCCAAACCCGCCAGACCTTCACTGTCGTCGAGGTCGATGAAGACTACTTCGAATAATGACTGTCCATCCGTCCGCAAGCGACGAGGATTTCTTCGGTCACGTCCGATAGATATGGGCTCGGTGGTCGATGTCGATGACTACAACGACCCGTTCCACGTCATCAATGCGCAGCAGGACGCGGTAGTCGCCGCGCCGCGCGCTCCGCAGGCCCTCGAACTCGTTGCGTAGGGGTTTGCTGAGCCGGTGCAGGTTCTCGGCCAACGGTCCTGAGATGAACTCGACGACGGCGTGAACCACCCGCCCGGGCAGTCGCGAGAGGGCGCGCCGCGCCGGTGACGCAACCTCGACACGGTATGCCTCGGGCGGCTGTGATGTCACCGCTGCGGTAGGCCGTATTCGGCGCGTAGATCGTCGAGTGAGGTCGTCTGGCCGATCGCGTACTCCCGATCTGCCTCGGCGATCGCCTCGCGGGTGCCAGAACGCGAAAGCCAGTAAATCGTCTCGTGCAGCGATTCCAGGTCTTCAGCGGACATGAGCACCGCGGCCGGCTTCCCGTGTCGAGTGATCGTGATGATGTCGTGCGTCGACTCCGCGCTCTCGACCAGCGCAGACAGTTTGTCCTTGGCTTCGCCCAGCGGCACAGTCGTCATAGGTGCCATTGTAGCCTCAATCATGGCCCTGGTTTAGCCAGACATCTAGCCGAAAGTATCGATGTCGCCAAAGACAGAGCAGGGGGACGGCGTAAAGATGCGGGCGCCCTGCGGGCGGCTGCCCCCAACCGTACGGAGACCCTACGGGTCCCTGAGCTTGCCTTCGGCCCCTTCCCCAACGCTGCCCGGTCGCCATACCCCGATAGACCATCTCGGCCAACGCTTCTGGCCCCACGTCGGAGGTGACGTGCGGCTTACGCTGGACCCGGTCGTTCGTGTCGACCCGCACGATCGGGTGCTCCACCGCCAGCAGTGGAGACAAAGATACTGGCGCCCAGTCGGTTTCACGCACGGGAATGGCACCCCTGCGCGCAGCGTCGATGCGCTGACGTCGGACCTCGGGTGATGAGCGACGAACGCCCGACGTGCCGCGGCTACCGGAACGGCCCGCACACGTCGAAACGACACACCTCGAGCCCCTCGACGGAGGTGTCGAGAGGCTCGTGAAGTCAGGACGTCAGCAAATACCCCGGCGGGGTGAGAAAGAGGGGATCGGCGTCGAAGGCCGAACCATGAGACGCGCCCCCTGGGGGCGTGTGGATAGACTCCACCCTACGGTGCATGACAGTCCTGTCTGTCGTGTGCCCAGACCCCGGTTGGTGTTCCAGCACCCTCCGGGGTCGACCTGGTTTCAGGCCGGTTCAGGGATGATCCCATGCGCGACGATGGGCGTCAACACAGAAGTGTTCGCCAGATCGGAAGCATCGCCCGGATTCTCGGCCGCCGGGTCGTTACGGGCAGAGCGGGCAGCGAGTGACGAGGTCGGCGCGCATCCCCAGAGCGACCGCGGCGGCGACAATGCGCGGCCACATCCGGGGCTCGGTGAGCGCGAAGTCCTGGACGTCGCCACGGGTGCTGTGGACCACCTCGACGCGGGATTCTGTATTCCACAACGCCAGTGCGGATCCGTTCGAGTGCGCCGCGTCGTAGTAGATACCGTGTATACGACGGCGAGCCACGGGCTGATCCTCGTAGATCGCCCTCGCCCACTGCTGAGTGCGGGGCCGCGGGTAGTCGCCGGTGGCCAGCGAGGGCAACGCGCCGATCCGCATCGCAGCTCCTTGTCCGCGTAGATCGAGCAGAGCAAACGGCGCGGTGGGCCGCAGCAACGCGATCCGGTAGCGCGGGCAGTCTCCATTCACGGCCTTTCTTGAGCCCGATCAGGTCTCCGGTCTTGAGGCAGTCGAGGATGGCCTGCTCGGACACCTCCAGCAGTTCCGCTGCTTCCGTCCGGGTCAGGGACGCGTCCGCCACAGCGCGTCGTGCACGGTACTGGCGGCGCAGGTTCTCCAGCGCGGCGCGTTTACGGTCGGCGGATGCCGGCGGCAGTCCCCACAGTGCGGGATCGAGTCCGTCGCCGTTGGTGTCGTCGCCGACCACACCGAGCACGAAGGCTTCCCGTTCGGTGTCGGGGACGGCGGCGAGCGCCTCCTCCAGGGCCGCCGAGTTGACATCGGTCATGCGACCGTGGTGGACAACGAAGCCTCCGATTGTGTCGAGGGCCTACTCGCCGAACCACCGACGGTCCTGCCCGAAACCGATGTCGTCGAAGGCCGGGGATCGGTGAAACCACTAGCTTTCGGGAGTGACATAGTGCGATGTGCGACGACTCCCGCGGAGCGTAAGTAGGTCTTTGCGTGCCATGCTCCGAAGCAGCGTGCTGGCGGCGCTCGGGGTGATCAGGCAAAGTTCAGCGGCCTGCGCACGGGTAATGGATCCGTAGGTCGACACGTACTGGAGAACCATCTGTTCGCGCTGGATGACGCTAGTGCCGCGAGCCCTCCCGTACGCGGACTGATTGTCGAGCGCCTGGTACACGGCTGATGACAGGTGATAGGTGCGGCCGCGGCCGGTTCCACGCATCTCCGTCAACCCAGCGTCGACCATGCGGGCGATTCCCGAGCGTGCCTCACCCTCGGTGATACCGAGGTACCGAGCGATCTCCGAAATCGACAGCTGAGGTTCGACCCGCAGTTCATGCAGGATCCGGAGGCCGAATAGGTTCAACTGTGTGCCGGACCTGCTTTCCTGCTGCGCAATGAGCCGAGCCAGCGCGAGGTCGGCATCACCCAGCGGAACGACAGCGACGACCGACGACTCGCTCGACCTGCTGTAATCGGGTGCATCCCGGCCGATACGCAGAAGCGACGCGTACATTTTGTTGATGCCACGCCCCGAACGATCGACGATGCCAGCTCTACGGAAGGCATCCGCGAGAATCGGGCTGCGCGGTTGGGACATAGTCAGGAGGTTGTCCAGCCGGACCCCCGGCGGGAACCCTCCAGGGCTGGTAACGATGAACGCCTCGTCGGTGATTTCCACCCGAACGGCCCCCATTGCGGTGTAGTCGCGATGCACGAACGCGTTGGCGATGGCCTCGCGCGCTGCAGTTTCCGGTACCAGCGGGATCGCCACACGAAGCAGTCCGAACTCGACCTCCTCTTCGCGGTTCCACGTTTGGAACCGCGACATCAGGTCTTCCGCGGACTTGAACAACGGATCGCGGGCGAACGTGTTCACCTCGAGCGACAAGCCATTCAGCAACTGGAAGGCCGTCTCATGGTTGGGGATGAACCGGCTGATGGCATCGGACTTACCGAACAGCAGGACAGCCCCGAGAGAGGGACGGACGCTACCGTCGGCTTGGACATGCACTACGCCGAGTGCTCGGCAGATGTCCACACCCTCCAACTCAGCGATTGCAAGATCCGCGTTGGATGCCGTGGCGAGGCGGCGGAACCGTTCGAATTCCAGCGGGTCGAGATCGGACCAGTCTGCGCCGTGAGCGGGAAGCGATGCGTAGTCAATTGCGCCGCGGTCGATTTCGCGAGCCAGCATCTCGTGCGCAGCGAACGGGACACATTCAGGCGTTCCGTCCACTTTCATAGCGCGACGTAAGTACTTGCCGTCTGCGGTTCCCGTTACCCGGGCCGAAGGAGGAACCTCAACGACGATTACCTCCTTGCCATCCATGTCTACGACGCTGGTGTGTGTCTGCACGATCGGAGAAGTCTTGTTCGTGATCAGCGCATCGATGCGGTCCGGGTGGGTGACAAGATCATGCCGAGGATCCGCGCCAGTGACCCTCCCGTCGTCCTCTACGCCTATCAGCAATGTGCCGCCCCTGCCGTTGGCCAGACATACCACAGCCTCGACCAGGTCGGTGTCGTTGAACTTGTTCCGCTTGCCCCGCTTGAACTCGATTGCCATCGACTCTCCCGCGGCAATGAGTGCACGGACATCTTCTGCATCCACGTCTCAATAATACGCAATACTTTGCAAAAATTATGCAACTTAACTTTGCGGTGCCGTGTCATTGCATAACGTTGCATCGTCGACCCCAGAGTGTCGACGCAAGGGACGATTCCGCAGTCCGGCGGCGGGATGGAATCGAGGTTCGTGGCGTGAGTGGACCTCGGATTCTTGTCGGAGGGTCCGGCTATACTTCGAACATGCTTTCGGATGATGGCGTTGACGGGCTCAGCCAAGTGGGGCACCACCTGGCTGCCCTCGACGCTGCCGTCGAGGGCCTACTCGCCGAGCCGCTGACGGGCCTGTCCGAAACCGATATCGTCGAAGCACTGCAGCGGATGGAAGTCTCCCTGCGGAAGGCCGCTGCTGTCGGGCACCGGCTCGTCGTCGAATCCGTCGAACGGTCCATCCCCGCACACCTCGCCTGCCGCTCCATCAACGATTTCCTCGTCTCGACGCTCCGCATCTCGGGAGCCGACGCCTCGAAACGCGTGAAAGGCGCCACCAAGACCGGCACCTGGCACTCCCTCAGCGGTGAGCCAATGGACGCCACACTGCCCGCCACCGCGTCGGCCAGCCGCGAAGGCGCCATCGGCCCCGACCACGTTGCCGCAATCGCCAAGACCATGCGGCAACTCCCGAGCGGCACCACCGCCGACGAAATCGACGTCGCAGAGCAAATTCTCGCCGACGCCGCCCGCTCCACCACCCCGGAAGACGTCACCAAGATCGGCATCCATCTGCTCGCCCACCTCAACCCGGACGGTAACGCCCCTGACGAACGCGAACGCAAGCGTCGCCGCGGCCTGCGACTCGGCAAGCAGGGCACAGATCTCATGACCCCGGTCTCCGGCCTACTGGACCCGGAGACGCGGGCGCTCCTCGAACCGGTGCTCGCCAAACTCGCCCGCCCCGGCATGAACAACCCCGACGATCCCGAATCGCCCTCTGGGGATGTCGATTCCCCGGATCTGGACCGTACGGAGATGGCGAAGGCCGCTGCCCGCGACACCCGCACAGCGGCACAACGCAACCACGACGGCCTTAAATTTGCACTGCGGCAGATGCTCTCGTCCGGTGTGCTGGGCAGTCATCGCGGCCTCCCGGTGACAGCGATCATCACCATGTCCGTGCACCAGCTCGAGAAGGCGTCCGGCGTGGGGACCACCGCCACCGGCGGCATCGTTCCCATCAGGGATGCGCTGCGCATGGCGCAAAACGCCCACCCGGTACTCACCATTTTCGACCATAACGGCCGGCCCCTTCATCTCGGCCGCGCCCGGCGCCTCGCCTCGGTGGATCAGCGACTCGCCCTCATCGCAGCGTCTCGCGGGTGCACGCGCCCCGGTTGCGATGCGCCTGCCTCCCTCACGGCCGTTCACCACGTGGACGAGTGGAAGCACGGCGGCGCCACCGACATCACCAACGAGGATCTCGCCTGCGACAGCTGCCATGCCCTCGTCCACGACGGCCCCGGCGGCTGGCAAACCCGCGTCGCACCGCCCGAGGCTGCGCATCCGGGTCGCGTCGAATGGATCGCGCCACCTCACATCGACCCAGACCGCCGCCCGCGGGTCAACCACCGACACCACCTGGACCATTTTGTCGCTGGTGCCCTCGCCCGGCACCGATACCGGCGGGAACGGCCGAGGCGCAGAGATACCGGCGTCACCCGGAGTGATGACAACGGCCCGCCACACCCGTGAGGCAGAGCCGCAATGGTGACGCATCACGGTGGCCGCCAGTGAGCACCCCGCGTCCGTGGGACACCGGGGATATCGAGGCCAACTGGGATGGCTACTTCCTGCCCGGCACCGACGTGCTTCGCAATCGGGTCGGTGCCACCACTCGCGACGAACTCGCCGACGCTGAGAACGACCTCGTCGAGATCCGGGTCGCCGAGCTGCGCGACGATCCCCTCTTGGTGCCACGTACCTACGACTTGACGCACCTGCAGTCCGTGCACCGGTACCTGTTCCAGGACGTCTTCGAGTGGGCCGGGGACCTGCGCACCGTCGGTATCGAGAAGGCCGGTGAGTCGTTCGCGCCGCCGCGGAACATCGCACGCCCAGTCTCGCACGTTGCCGACGAGAAGGTGGCGGACAAGGTGCTCGCCGAGTTCCTCACGTTTCTCGAGATCGACGGCAGCTGACTCGACCAGAAGAACCCGCACTCGCCTCCCGGCAGGTGCGGGTTCTGCGGTTGCGACTGCACCAGGTGACCGCGCCCAGTTGGTCGGACCGAGCCGTTCCGGCCGACGCCCGGAGCGGCACAAGAGGTCGGCGGAGCCAACCTCGGGGAGGCCGGAACAACCCAGCCGCCCGGCTGGTTGACATGGTTGACGATCAAACGGAGAATGTGATTGACATGGTTGACCAGCTAGGAGGGCTTCGCATGGACACCCCCACCCTGGTCGAGCAGGAGCGCAAGCTTCTGGAGCTTCTCACCCGCCGCGTCCACGCGACGTTCCGTGACGCACGCGCGGCCGGCGTCCCGGCCGAGGTCTTCGACGACGTCGAGGCCATCGCCGCATCGATGGCCGCCGCGCTGCCCACCACCGGTGTCTACGACCTGCTGGTGGGCCCGTTCTACGACACCAGCGGCCTGACCCGGTGGTGGGGCGTCAGCCGCCAGGCCGTCAACAAGGCAGTCATGACCGGCACGGTGATCGCCTGTCAGCTCGACGGCGGCGGATGGGTCTACCCCACCTGGCAGTTCACCGCCGAAGGCACGGTGCACCCGCACCTGATCACCCTGTGGCAGACCCTGCGCGAGGCCGCCGACCCGTGGACCTGCGCGATCTGGCTGCGCAGTCGGCAACCGGGGCTCGACGGTGACACCGCCGTCGGCTGGGTCACCGGCGGCCACCCCCTCGACACCGTCATGGCGCTGGCCCTCGCCGATGCCGAGCGGTGGCGCGCATGACACGAGGCTCTGTTGCCCTGCAGGCCCCGGCCCGGCCACTGACCGGGTTCCCCGAATGCGAGGTCACCTCGGCGCAGCCACTCGTCCGCGGGCACCGTGCCGCCAACGGTCCCTGGTGGTTCTCCTCGGACGGCGGCGGCCGGTTCGACCTCACGCCGCCGCGAGGCACCTGCTACCTCGCGTTCGACGAGCTCACCGCGATCCGGGAGACCGTCGGGGAGGCGCTGGCCACCACCGGGATCATCACCGACGCCTTCGCCGCTACCCGGCAGCTGTCGACCCTGGCCGTACCGCACGACCACCGGGTGGCCGACACCTGCGCGGGTGAGGCCGCGGACTTCGGCCTCACCCGAGAGCTGGCCTCGATTACGCCGTACGCGGTGCCGCAGGAGTGGGCCGCTGCGTTCGATGCCGTCAGCTTCGCCGGAATCCAGTACCAGACCCGGTTCACCACCGGGCCGACCCCGAACGCGGTCGCCCTGTTCAGTGACGCGGGCGAGGCTGCGACCTGGCCGACCGACCCGAACCCGGAACCGCTCACAGTGGCCGCACGGAGGTGCGGCTTCACCGTCGCCAGCGCGCCGAGATCGGTGCGAATCGTCTCGCCTCCGACAAGCTGATCCAGAGCAACTCGCCACCGCAGGCGTCCGTCTCGCCGGTGGCACCGTCACCGAAGCCGACAAAGCCGCCGTTGCGCACCGTGTTCGCTGCGATCGACCGCAACCGTCCCTCGCGTGACGACCCCCGCCAGGCATTGGCGGTGACTGCCGATCATTGGGGGGAGCTCACTACCGGTGGAAGCCCATTATTCGGGGAGGAATTGTTCAACCGTCATCGGGAAGCGGGCTTGGTCCAGTCGAGCGTGTAGCGGTAGTAAAGGCGGCGGATACGGCTCGCTGCCCGGCAGCACCATGGCAGCGGTGCGCCGGATATCAGCGAGTGACTCCCGCGGCTGCTCGGTCGTCATGCCAGGGTAATCAGATTCGTTGTGGATCTTGCTCATCACGCGGATCGGGAGGACAAGCGCCCCGGCGATGATCCAATCGACTACGGTCTTGTTCGCAGAAAGCCCCACGACGCGCAATCGGCCTCCCGGGGCCAGCAGTTGGGCACACCGGAAACAGATCCGTCGCCCCTGCTCGTCCCCGCACTTTGACGACCTTGGCGGTGCGGCAAGACGACCGCTGCACCGAACTGCTGACCGGCCCCGACGGGACGTTCAGCTGCGGACGCTGCACACTCGGTAGCCCACCACCCGGGTGCCCCGCTCGGTCGGCCACAATCCCGGATTCGCGGCCGGATGGAACCGATCCCGAACCTGCTCGACATAGCTCCGCAGACCCTCGATGGCCCACTCGAACTCCGGCAGCGAGAGCACCGAGCGACGCTTGGGAATGCTGCCTTTGGACGACTTGCCGTGCCGCACATGTATCAACGCGAAGCTGCCCCACTGCGGTGCCTTCGGGTTCGAACGCAGATCCACCAGGTCCAGGCCCAGCACCTCGCGCCGCCGCAGACCCCACGCGTAGGTCGTCTTGAGCAACTGTGTATCCCGCAGCGCCGCCAACGCACCCTTGCGCCCCTGCCGCACCAGCTCGTCCACCCGGCCGTCCGCGACCGCGAACAATGCCTCCAACTCGGCAGAGGCAAGGACCGCCTCGATGCACTGCCTGGACCCGCCCACATAGCTGGCCATCAGGTCGATATCCGTCCCCACACACCATGCACGGTCCTGCGGCCACCACAGGTTCGGCGAGAGCAGAGTGCGGAACCGGTTGCCTGCCGCGGTGATCGCATCGGCGATCAGGAACATTTCCATCCACCCTGCCTGCATGCGGCCAGCGTGTTCACGGACATCGTCGAGGTTGGTGTGGCCTTCCCATATCGCGAACCAGCACTGGTCCGCGGTCGTGGTGAAGGAGGTGAGCACGGCGATCAGGGCGCGGGCGGTTGAGCCGTCCAGATTTCCGGTCGCCGGACATTTGTCCCACAGGCCCGGCTGTCCCTGGCGGCGGCTCGCAGCAGCGGCGGTGATGAACTCCCACTCCATCAACGGGTGCGCGATACGGCCGTTCGCCTCCGCCACTTCACCCCAGGTGACCGGCTCGACCTCACCGGCTGCAGGGCCGGTCCGGCGATGAGCCGGAGGGAGAACCCGGGCGTAGGCCTCGAACACCGCGGTCCAACGCTCGGAACATCCTGGTAGGAGCAAGAAGCTACTGACCGAACGTCGAGCGCAAATTGGCGTTGATGAGCACGTTCACGCGCTTGCGCATCCGGATGATCGTCTCGTCGTCCGGTATCGGATCATCGACCGTCAGCCTCCAGCACAAGGTGGTGTCGCTGCGCCGTGATCCGGAGAGCTCGAAACGGATCCGGGCATCGCGGCGCCACGGCCAGATCGACGTCCACACCACCAGACCCGGCTCGACAGCCTCGACGACCTCGGGGCGTTGTTCGTCCTCGTGCAGAATCAACCACGGGCGCCTCGGATCCCGGTCGGGGTCGATCAGGGCCTGGTAGACGATGTGCGGCGGGGGCGGCTGCGGCCGCCGCCGACGCGCGATTTCCGGCATAGCGCGCACCCTAGCGTTTCCCTGCTGCGAGGCAGGGTCTTCCCTGGTGATCGCCGCGGTAGGTTCGTCGGCATGGATACCGCCCGGCACGTGCTGGCCTCACTCCGGGGCCGGCGATTCGCCGCCCACCTGGGCTATGCGTGCAGCATCGACGAACGAGCGAGCAACCACCGGGAACCACTGTTAGATGAGCCCTGGATCGGGAGGGATGGAGCTGGAATGCCGAAGCGAGATGCCGTGTACTTCATAGACGGCCGTCAAGTTCGATCGCTCGAGGATTTTTTCTCCGTTGTGGGCGAAGCAGTATCGGGGCCAGGTGGGTATTTCGGCCACAATCTGGACGCATTCGCTGACTGTCTGACCGGCGGCTACGGCACACCCGCGGACGGGAAGTTTCGCTTCATCTGGCAGCACGGCAGCGAGTCACGCTCAGCCCTCGGGTACGCAGAGACCGTTCGCCAGCTCGAGGTCCGGTTCGCGCACTGCCATCCCGACCACAAGGCGAGAGTGCGTCGAGAGCTGGACCGCGCGATTGCCGCCGAGGGTCCGACAGTGTTCCACTGGCTCGTGGACATCTTCGAATTCCGCAACGTCGAACTTGAACTTCAGTAGGAGAACGGCCCTGCCGAGGCTTCCGCCCTTCAATCCGATCGTCAACAGGACTCTACTTCGGGGATCGGAAGCACGACCTGGCGGGCGTAGTTGTTGAGATGCATCATTGACAACGATGTCGGAAGAGAATGTGAAGCTGAAGTCCGCATGTCTGGTGGGCGCTGTACTGGTTGTCACGTCGATCATGGGCGGCGCGGTTGTGGCGCATCGCAACTCCACCGGCACCAGTGAACCGGCCGGTCGGGAGGGAACTACCGTGTTCAGTTCGCAGGATCCTGCTCCGAGCGACGAGCCTTCGATCGAGGGCGACTACGATCCGTCGGTTGAGGATCCGTTCATCGAAGATGGCGAACCCGCAACATACGAAGAATTTGCACGGGACGCTGCGGCTGGACAAAACCCGAACGACCTGCCGCCAGTAGCGGGCGGCGGAGCAGTCACAGTCACTGAGCGTGAAAGCGAGCCTCCCCGATAGATCACACGGTGCCGTCGGCAACCTCGATCGGTTGCACGCGTTGTTCGCGCGGATCGTAGACGACCAGCCCTCCTATCTCTATCCGTGACGTACTATCCTTCACTCGATGCGCCGATGAGCAACGGTTGACACCATAAACTTTGACGGCAGCGGGCTTGCTCAAAGTTGTGGCATTTCTGGCACCCACGCTGTCGGTGCCGTCGGCTATCGTCCCCAGGTTCGGGCTTACCGAACATGCGCTGTGCCAGAATCTGCGCAGGACAGCCACGTCACAAGAGGAGCGCAAGCCCATGGTGGGGAACTTCGACTTCCTGCAGGCCGAGTGGCCGCAGCTGCACGCCGAGGCTAAGAAGGCCGAGCGAGACGCACTCTTCGATCCCCGCACCACCTGCTTCTACGCGCGCCGCACCGTCGAGCACACCGTGCGGTGGATCTACCGCACCCAGAACCTACCCGAACCGTACAAGTCCGATCTTGCCGCCCGGCTGCACGACGGCAAGTTCGTCGCTGTCGTGGGCCACTCGCTGGTCTCGAAGATGGATCTGATCCGGAAACTCGGCAACACCGCCGTCCATGAGGCTCGTCCGGTACCCAAGGACGCCGGCCAGAGGGCGCTCGCCGAACTGTTCCACATCCTGTCGTGGCTGGCCCGCACCTATGCGACGCAGCCGTCGAGCAAACCGTCACCGCAGCAACAGCTCGACCCGAACCGGCTGCCCAAACCCGGCGGCGGCGCCGTCGTCGCGAAGACCGTGGCGCAGCTCGGAAAGCTCGAAGCAGAGTTGACGGCCAAAGACGCCCAGCTCGAGCAGTCCGAGGCCGAGAAACACGACCTCATCGCACAGGTGAAAGCCCGCGACGCGGCCGTCGAACAGGCAGCACTCGAGAAGGCGAGCAGCGAACAGCTCATCAGAGACCTGCGCGCCCAGATCGCCGCCGCCCAGCAGGCGAGCACCGCGACACCCGACACCCACGACTACGACGAGGCGCAGACCCGTCGCGACCTCATCGACCTCCTGCTCGGCGAAGCCGGGTGGCTACTCGACCAGAAACGCGACCGCGAATACCCCGTCACCGGAATGCCCGACGACAAGAACGGGTTCGTCGACTATGTACTGTGGGGCGCCGACGGACTGCCGCTCGCCATCGTCGAAGCGAAGAAGACCACCGCCGACCCCACCGTGGGGAAGCAGCAGGCGAAGCTGTACGCCGACTGCCTCGAGCAGATGACGGGCCGGCGCCCGGTCATCTACTACACCAACGGATTCGAGCACTATTTCTGGGACGACTTGCGCTACCCACCGAGGCCGGTAGCCGGATTCCACACCCGCGACGAACTCGATCTGCTGATGGCCCGCCGCTCGTCGAGGAAGCCGCTCGCCGAGATTCCCGTCCCGCAGCAGATCGCGGGCCGGCCCTATCAGGAGAAGGCGATCCGCGCCGTCTCGGAGCGGTTCGAGCAGGAGAACCAGCGCGCCGCGCTCCTCGTGATGGCCACCGGCTCCGGGAAGACCCGCACCGTCGTCGCCCTCGCCGACATGCTGATGCGGGCCAACTGGGTCAAGCGGGTGCTGTTCCTCGCCGATCGCAAAGCCCTCGTCAAGCAGGCTGTGGGGGCGTTCAAGACGCACCTTCCCGACTCGTCACCGGTGAATCTGTTGACAGACAAGAACACCGAGGGTCGTGTGTACGTCTCCACCTACCCGACGATGATGGGCCTGATCGACGACACGGACGGCGGCACTCGCAGATTCGGCCCCGGCTACTTCGACCTCGTCGTCGTCGACGAAGCACACCGCTCTGTGTACCAGAAGTACCGACACATCTTCGGGTACTTCGATTCGCTGCTGCTCGGGCTCACCGCGACCCCGAAGGACGAGGTGGATTACAACACCTACCAGTTGTTCCACCTCGAAACCGGTGTCCCCACCGGCAACTACTCACTCGAGCAGGCCATCGCCGACGAATACCTCGTCCCACCGCGCGCCGTATCCGTGCCACTCACGTTCCCGCTGCAGGGAATCCGCTACGCCACCCTCACCGACGAGGAGAAGAAGCGGTACGAATCCATCGACTGGGGCGACGATGTGGCCGACGACGAGATCCCCGACCACGTGCAGGCCGAGGCCGTCAACAAGTGGCTGTTCAACATCGACACCGTCGACAAGGTGCTCGAAACGCTGATGACCCACGGGCACCGGGTCGCCGGCGGCGACCGGCTCGGCAAGACCATCGTCTTCGCCAAGAACGAACTGCACGCACGCTTCATCGCCGAACGCTTCGACGCCAACTACCCCGAGTTCAAGGGTTCGTTCGCTCGGGTCATCACTCATTCGGTCAACTACAGCCAGGATCTCATCGACACGTTCTCCCAGCCCGGCCAGGAACCACACATCGCGATCTCCGTCGACATGCTCGACACCGGCATCGACGTACCGGAAGTCGTGAATCTCGTCTTCTTCAAACCGGTGCGGTCGAAGTCGAAGTTCTGGCAGATGGTGGGCCGTGGTACCCGACTGCGCCCCGATCTGTACGGGCCCGGCCAGGACAAGACGGACTTCTTCATCTTCGACGCGTGCGGCAACTTCGACTATTTCGATCAGCACCCGGACGCGTCCGAAGGGGCGCTCGCGCCGTCGTTGTCCGAGCGGCTGTTCACCGCCCGGACCGACCTCGTGACCGCACTCGACCGCACCGGTGCCGCACAGGAATTACGCCGCGCGACGGCGGACACCCTGCACGCTCACGTCGCCGGGATGCGCCCGGACAACTTCATCGTCCGCACGCGACTACGGACGGTGGAGAAGTACACCGACCGCGGCGCTTGGGAGTCGCTGACCGAGCAGAAGGCCGCCGAGATCATCGATGACCTCGCGGGCCTGCCGAGTACCGTGCGCGACACCGACGAGATGGCCAAACGATTCGACCTCGCCGTCCTGCGTGGCCAACTCGCCGTGATCGTCGGTGACGGAAGCCTGCCCAAGCACGAAGGTGTGGTTCGCGGTGTCGCCGACGGACTCCTCGACGAAGGGCTCGCGATCCCCAAGGTGAAAGCCAAGGAGGAACTGCTCCGCGAGGTCGCCGGCGACGAGTGGTGGCAGGACATCACCGTGGAGATGCTCGAACACGCACGACGCGAACTGCGCTCCATCGTCGGGCTGCTCGAGAAGAAGAAGCGCGTCGTGGTGTACACCGACTTCACCGACACTCGCGGCGAGATCCTCGAACGCGGCATGCCAGAAATGCGGTCCGGCACCGACGTGGAACGCTACACCGCCAAGGTTCGCGACTACCTGCGCCGCCAACCCGACAATCTGGCCTTGCGAAAGCTGCGTTCGGGCACACCGTTGACACAGGCCGATCTGGAATCGCTCGAGGAATTGCTGGCCCGCAGCGGAGCCGGTGCGCCCGAAGACCTGGACCGTGCCGTCGCCAACGCCCACGGGCTCGGACGGTTCATCCGCTCTCTCGTCGGCCTCGACCAGCAGGCCGTGCAGGAGGCATTCGCGGAGTTCCTCGGTGAACGCACCGCCACCGCCAGCCAGATCGACTTCATCAACCTCGTCATCGGCCACCTCACCCGCCACGGCGAGATGGATCCGAAGCTGCTGTTCGAGGCACCGTTCACCGACACCGCATCCCAGGGCCCGACACAGTTGTTCGCACCCGAGCAGACGAAACGGCTACTCGGGGTGATCCGGTCGATCAGCGACTCCGCCGGAGTCGCCACCGCCTGACCAGGAGGAGCATTTGAACACCACGGCGGCACCGAATCCGCGTCGTTCGCGTCTACGGTGGCTGATACCCGCCGTTCTGCTGCTGGTGTGGCTCGGGATCGCGGGCGGGGGTGGGCCCTTCGCCGGCAAACTCAGCGAGGTCGCTTCGACGGACGCGAGCTCCTTCCTCCCCGCATCAGCCGAATCCACCCGTGCCGACGAAATCTACGCCGAGTTCAGAGACAGCGATGCCATCCCGGCCATCGTCGTCGCCGAGCGCGACGGCGGGATCACCCCGGATGACCTCGCATTCCTCGCCACCGAATCGGCAGGGCCGCCGCCCATTCCGTCCGAGGACGGGCAGGCCGCGCAGATGATCGTGCCGATCGACAGCAGCGTCGAGGTCAAAGACGCCGTCGAAGAGCTCCGGACCGCGCTCGAGGCCGCACCCGAGGGCCTCACCGTCCACGTGACCGGGCCGGCCGGGCAAGCCGCTGATCTGTCTGCCGCGTTCGCCGGAATCGACGGTCTGCTGCTGCTCGTGGCAGGCAGCGTGGTGCTGCTCATCCTGATCGTCGTCTACCGCAGTCCGCTGCTGCCGTTCGTCGTCGTGATCTCGGCCGTGTTCGCGCTCGCGCTCGCCAGCCTCCTCGTCTACCTGCTCGCCGAGGCAGGCACGATCGCGCTCAACGGGCAGAGCCAGGGCATCATGTTCATCCTGGTGTTCGGTGCGGCCACCGACTACGCGCTGTTGCTCGTCGCCCGCTTCCGGGAGGAACTGCGCATCCGGGACGACAAGTACACCGCGATGCGCATCGCGTGGCGCGGCGTCCTCGAACCCATCGCGGCGTCGGCCGGCACGGTCATCCTGGGTGTGCTGTGCCTGCTGCTGTCCGATCTGAACTCCAACCGCGGGCTCGGCCCCGTCGCCGCGATCGGGATCGCAGCATCGTTCGTCGCATCCATGACGTTCCTGCCCGCCGCACTCGTCCTGCTCGGCCGAGCCGCGTTCTGGCCCACCCGGCCGAAGTACGAACCGGGTTTCGACAGCGACAATCTCGACCAGGCCCACCGCTTCTGGAGCCGGATCGCCGGATGGGTGGGGTCGAAACCCCGCCCGATCTGGATCGTGTGCAGCCTCGTCCTCATCGCGTTCGCCCTGCTGTTGCCGCAGTTCAAGGCCAGCGGTGTCGCGTCGTCCGATCTGTTCCTCCTGCAGACCGATTCGAAGTCCGGGCAGCAGATCCTCGGTGAGCACTTCGACGCCGGCAGCGGCTCCCCCACCGTGATCATCGCGAACGAATCGTCGCTCGATGCCGTCATCGGCGCCGCTCGGATAGAGGGCGTCACCACCGTCGATCCGGTCGCCGGACCCGACGGCACCCCGGCTGTCGTCGACGGACGGATCGCCGCGCAGGCCACGCTCTCCGATCCGGCCGACTCGCTCGACGCCGAGCAGACCGTAGAACGGCTCCGTGACGCCGTGCACGCGGTGCCCGGAGCCGATGCGCTGATCGGCGGACCCACCGCGGTCGATCTCGACACCAAGGACACCGCCACCCGCGACCGCACGCTGATCATTCCGGTGGTCACGCTCGTGGTACTGCTGGTGCTCATCGCGCTCCTGCGGGCGGTCGTCGCGCCGATCCTGCTGATGCTCACCGTCATCGTGTCGTTCGCGGCCACCCTCGGCGTGTCGTCGCTGCTGTTCAACCATGTATTCGGCTTCCCAGGCGCCGATCCGGTGGTGCCGCTGTTCGGGTTCGTGTTCCTCGTCGCACTCGGCATCGACTACAACATCTTCCTCATGACACGGGTGCGCGAAGAGACCACGAAGGTGGGGACGCGTGTCGGTACGCTGCGGGCACTCACCGTCACCGGCGGGGTGATCACGTCGGCGGGAATCGTGCTCGCCGCAACGTTCTCCGCGCTGGCCGTGATCCCGCTGCTGTTCCTGGCGCAGCTCGCGTTCATCGTGGCATTCGGCGTACTGCTCGATGCGCTGCTGGTGCGGTCGCTGGTGGTCCCGGCGCTCACGATCGACATCGGCAGGAAGATCTGGTGGCCGAGCACACTCTCTCGCAATGACCCCGGCGCTCGGGCAGGCACCGACACGATCAGCGTGCCGTAGCGTCGTTCATTCGCAACACGCACGCGAGGGCGTTACGGTCGGGGCATGTCTGCGGAAATCACCGCGAGGCCGGATCCATCGTCCCCGGTGACGGCTCCGTCTCCCCCAGCACCCTCCCGTTTCCGCGCTCGCCTGGCGGCGGTGCCGCACGTCTTCGGGGTGGCGCTCGCCGTGTATGCGGGCGTGGTCGCGTTGTGGTCGCTTTCCCCGACGTTGCGCCTCTGGCTCCACACGCCCCGCGAATACGTCGACGAGTACTACTTCGACGCACCCGACACGAGTCTGTCGTTCGCGCTCGTCGTTGCGGTACTTGCCGCCGCGATCGCAGGGCGCAAACGTATCGCCTGGTGGATCCTCACGATCTACCTCGGTGGGTTCGCCCTCACCAATCTGATGCTCGCAATCGCGAACCGCGATCTGCATCATCTCGCGGCGCTGATCGTGCATCTGCTGCTCGTCGGCGTACTACTGCTCTCGTTCGGCGAGTTCGACACGCGCGTGCGGCCGGGGTCGATCCCGTGGTCGCTGGCGGTGCTCGTAGGAGGCCTCGCCACAGCGACGCTGATCGGCTGGGGCCTCGTGGAACTGTTCCCCGGATCCTTGCCTTCCGACGACCGCTTGTGGTGGGCGATCAATCGCGTCACCGCCCTGACCTTCATCGACAACGATCAGTTCGGTGGGCATACGCACTGGCTCGTCAGCACCACCCTCGGATTCCTCGGCGCGCTCGCGCTGCTCGCCTCGCTGCTCGTGCTGTTCCGGTCGCAACGCTCGTCGAATGCGCTCACCGACACGGACGAATCCGCGATCCGAGCCCTTCTGGACAAGCACGGTGACGATTCACTCGGCTACTTCGCGACGCGACGCGACAAGGCCGTGGTGTTCGCACCGAGCGGCAAGGCCGCCGTCACCTATCGCGTCGAGATCGGTGTGTGCCTGGCCTCGGGTGATCCCGTCGGCGACCCCGAAGCATGGCCGCATGCAATCGACGAATGGCTCGGGGTGGCCCGCGCCTACGGGTGGACTCCCGCCGTGATGGGCGCGAGTGAGGACGGCGCGCAGGCGTATCACCGTGCCGGGCTGTCTGTCCTGCAGCTCGGCGACGAGGCCGTACTGCACACGCAGGGGTTCTCCCTCACCGGCCACGACATGAAGCCGGTGCGGCAGGCCGTCAACCGGGCACGTAAACACGGTGTGTCCGTGCGGATTCGACGACACTACGATGTCGGCACCGTCGAGATGGCCAATGTCATCCGGCTTGCCGACGCCTGGCGCGACACCGATACCGAACGCGGATTCTCGATGGCACTCGGCCGGCTGGGTGATCCACTCGACGCGAACTGCCTGCTTGTCGAGGCCCTCACCGACGGGACACCGGTCGCGATGTTGTCGCTCGCGCCCTGGGGCGAAACCAATGTGTCGCTCGATCTGATGCGCCGCGACCCCGCGGCACCGAACGGCGTCGTCGAGTTCATGATCACCGAACTTGCCACGCACGCACCACTTTTCGGAATCAATCGGATTTCGTTGAACTTCGCGGTCTTCCGCTCCGCTTTCGAGGAGGGTTCTCGCATCGGCGCCGGCCCGATCATGCGGCTGTGGCGCTCGATCCTGTTGTTCTTCTCCCGGTGGTGGCAGCTCGAGGCACTCTACCGATCCAACGTCAAGTACCACCCCGAATGGGTCCCGCGATTCCTCTGTTTCCGCGACAACCGTGAGATCCCCCGCGTGGCACTGGCCTCCTCGGTGGCTGAGGGCTTCCTCACCGTACCCACCTTCGGGCGTCGGAAACTCATGAAACACACCGGAACCCATTCGATGGTCCCCGACGGGCTCGAAACACCGCACGACGACGGACATACGCCGGAGACCGGATTCGGCTCATCTCGCTCTACGCACACTGCCACTTCTCCTCGACGTCCCGAGCAGGACAGGGTGCGGTTGAACACGCTGGAGAGGATCATCGAGTACGGTGTCGACCCGTATCCGGTCGCCGACCCGCCGACCCATACCGTCGCCGAGGCGCTCGCCACGACACGCGGCGGTCCCGTCCAGATCGCCGGACGAATCCTGCGAATCCGCGACTTCGGTGGAGTCGTGTTCGCCGTCGTGCGCGACTGGTCCGGCGATCTGCAGATCCTCGTCGACCGCGAACGTGTCGGTGGTCGGAAATTCCTGTTCGATCTCGGCGATCTCGTGGAAGTGTCCGGAGAGATGGGTCGCAGTCGCAGCGGCGAGACCTCTTTGCTGGCCGACTCGTGGCGCATCAACGGTAAATGCCTGCACCCGCTGCCCGACAAGTGGCGCGGCCTGGTCGATGCGGAGGCGAAGGTCCGCCGACGCTACGTGGATCTGGCCATCGACCGCAGCGCCCAGCAATTGCTCGCCGCCCGCAGTGCCGTAGTGCGATCCCTACGCGACCAACTGCAGGACCGCGGGTATCTCGAGGTCGAGACGCCGATCCTGCAGTCGGTACACGGCGGGGCCAACGCTGCACCGTTCACCACGCACATCAACGCCTACGACACCGACCTGTATCTGCGCATCGCGCCCGAGCTGTATCTCAAGCGCCTGTGTGTGGCGGGAATGGAGAAGGTGTTCGAGATCGGACGCGTGTTCCGCAACGAAGGTACAGATTTCAAACACAATCCGGAATTCACGATCCTCGAGGCGTACGAGGCACACAGCGACTACGAGACGATGCTCACACTCGCTCGCATCTTGATACAGCGTGCCGCGGTCGCCGCGCACGGGCGGGAGATCATCGTTCGCCCCGACGACGACGGCACGCCGGTAGAGATCGACATCTCGGGCCAGTGGCCGGTGAAGACGTTCCACGACGCGCTGTCCGAGGCGCTCGGCACGTTCGTCGACGCGGAAACTCCGGTCGAGGTACTGCGCCGGATGTGCGACGAACGCTCGATCGCCTACGATCCGGCCTGGGACTCGGGCGCCACCGCGCAGGAACTCTACGAGCACCTCGTCGAATCACGTACCGAATTTCCCACGTTCTATACCGACTTCCCCGCCTCCGTCTCACCGCTGACCAGGCCCCACCCGCGGAAACGAGGTGTCGCGGCGAAGTGGGATCTCGTCGCGTGGGGTGTCGAGCTCGGCACCGCCTACAGCGAACTGACCGATCCGATCGATCAACGAGCGCGACTCACCGAACAATCGCTCCGCGCGGCCGGCGGCGACGAAGAAGCGATGGAACTCGACGACGACTTCCTGCGCGCCCTCGAGTACGCGATGCCTCCGACCGGCGGATTGGGTATGGGCGTCGACCGGATCGTGATGTTGATCTTGGGGGGCAGCATCCGCGAATCCCTCGCATTCCCCTTCGTGAAACCGCTCGATTAGACCACCGACGATCTCCAGTTCGTTTTTTACGCAAACTTTGGGATGAGACATGTACAAGATCACCGAAGTGGAGTAGAACCGTGTTCCGGCACTGTGGTGCCGCAGCTGCCACTCGTCTTTCGTGAAAGGTCCGTCCGAGCGTGAATCTCCGCCGCACCCGTGTGTTGCAGATCGGCAACTGGCGACTGAAGTACAAGCTCGGCGTCGTCCTGGCTGTTCCGTTGCTCGCCGCGATCGTGCTCGGCGGGCTCCGCATCACCACCCAGCTCGACGAAGCGCGCCGGTACAAGGCCTTGTCCGAGCAGATCGCCGTCACCCCGGCCCTGCTCGAATACTCCACCTCCCTGATCAGCATGGTCACCGTGACGGGCCTCGGTCTCGCACCCACGTTGTCCACCTCGGAGGAAGTGGCCGAAACGAGTCGGACCGTTGCCGGCATCGCTGCCGAGACCGGCCTGGAAGCCGCCATCGCGAGCGAGCTCGAAGCGCTCCTGGCGGACGGCGCGATCCTCAACGATGCGGTGATGGGCGGGAACATCTCACCGGAGGAACGCGAACGGCGGACCACCGACTTCCTCGTACGGTGCAAAGACATCTTCCGCAGCATTTTCGATCTTCTCGAAGACAACGTGGCACTTGTCGATGCCAACAACCTCCTCACCATGTGGGACGCACAGCTCAACCTGCTCCAGGAGACGGAATCGCTCGGGATGCTCGCGACCGACCCCGAAGCGGCCAAGGCACTCGCCACCAAAGCGATCGACAGAGAAGAATCGACGCTGCGGCTCCTCCTCGGCTCCCATCTCGATACGGGCCAGATCGAGGGGATGCTCGCCGATATCGGAGCACGGCGCAGCTTGATCCAGAACTACACCCCGACCCGCGAATTCGGTGAGCAGCTTCGTGCCTCGATGGTGTCGGCGCAGCCGGCGTATGCCGACGGTATCGTCCTTGCCAGCGAGCAGATCTCAGAGACACTCGACAAGCTCACCTCCGATGCCCGCTCCGCCGCCACCCGCGACGCGATCCTCGTCGCCATCATCCTGATCGCAGCCCTCGTCCTCGCCCTGTTCGTCGCGCGGTCGCTGAACATCCCCCTGCGGCGCCTCCGAGACGACACCCTGACTGCCTCCAACGCCGAACTCCCGGCCGCGATCGCCGCAGTCAAGGACGGCGCCGACATCAACAGCGTCCAACTCCCCCCCATCAGCATCGACACCGACGAAGAAGTCGGGGAGGTGTCGCGGGCCGTGGACTCGATGAAGAACGAAGCACTCCGACTCGCAGGCGAACAAGCCCACCTGCGACAACAAGTCAACGTCATGTTCGAAACCCTCGCACGACGCAACAAAACCCTCGTCGAACA
>NZ_JBUYWC010000027.1:0-37589 GCF_055230935.1 Rhodococcus ruitaii
GCCCGCACCCTCATGCACCTGATGCAATCACTGGTCATGGTCTCCTTCCCCGTCGAAGTCTGGAAACAACCCCGCGTCCCCGACAGCGGCGCCGCCTGGGCCGACATCACCAAAGAACCGGTGGTGTGACCTCATGCTGACGCTCAAGGCAGCCGGACTCCTCGATGTCGAGACCGGCGAGATCATCCGACCGGGCATCGTCCACATCGACGGCGACCGTATTGCGGGCGTCGGCGGCGAACCACAAGGGGAGGTCATCGATCTCGGCGATCAGATCCTCCTGCCGGGTCTGATGGACATGGAGGTCAACCTGCTCATGGGTGGGCGCGGCGAGAAGCCCGTCTACTCCACGGTGCAGGACGATCCTCCGATACGGATGCTGCGTGCCGTGGGCAATTCCCGCCGCACGCTGCGTGCAGGCTTCACCACGGTGCGAAATCTGGGGTTGTTCGTCAAGACCGGTGGCTACCTGCTCGACGTGGCCCTCGGAAAGGCGATCGACGCCGGGTGGCTGGACGGCCCCCGCATCGTTCCCGCGGGCCACGCGATCACCCCGACCGGCGGTCACCTCGATCCGACGATGTTCGCAGCCTTCGCACCCGGTGTCCTCGACCTGACCATCGAAGAAGGCATCGCCAACGGCGTCGACGAAGTTCGCAAGGCAGTCCGCTACCAGATCAAGCACGGCGCTCAGCTCATCAAGGTGTGCGTCTCGGGTGGCGTGATGTCGATGACGGGATCAGCAGGTGCCCAGCATTATTCCGACGAAGAACTGCGTGCGATCGTCGACGAGGCGCATCGGCGCGGACTGAAGGTCGCATCGCATACCCACGGTGCCGATGCGGTTCGGCACGCAGTCGCAGCGGGCATCGACTGCATCGAACACGGATTCCTCATCGACGACGATGCGATCGACCAGATGGTCGAGCAGGGCACCTGGCTCGTACCCACCACGCGCCTGGCCGATGCGATGGACACCTCCCATGCCCCGCCCGAGCTCCAGGCGAAGGCAGCCGAGATGTTCCCGAAGGCGCGTACTTCCGTGCTCGCGGCGTACAAGGCCGGCGTCAAGATCGCAGTCGGAACAGACGCTCCGGCGATTCCGCACGGTAAGAACGCCGACGAGATCGTCGCACTCGTCGACCGAGGACTCCCCCCGCTTGCGGTCATCCAGGCCGCCACGATCAACGCAGCTGAGCTGATCGGCGTCGACGACCGCGGTCGCCTCGCCGAGGGACTTCTCGCCGACATCATCGCGGTTCCGGGCGATCCCACCGAAGACATCACCGTCACGCAGGACGTGCGGTTCGTGATGAAAGGCGGAAAGGTCTATGTCAACAAGTGACCTCGTCGAGATCAACCAGCTCCTCGCGCGCTACGCCGTGCACATGACCAAGGGCGAGGTCGAAGGCGTCGTCGACGTGTTCACGCCCGATGGCACCTACAGCGCCTTCGGCGATGTGTTCACGCTCGACCAGTTCCCTGCGCTCGTCGCCGCAGCCCCCCAGGGCCTGTTCCTCGTGGGCACTGCGCTGATCGAGCTCGACGGCGATACCGCAACCGGTACGCAGCCGCTGTGCTTCGTCGAACATTCCGCACACGACATGCGCATCGGGTACTACAACGACACCTATCTCCGGACGGACGCCGGATGGCGCCTGAAGACCCGCAAGATGACGTTCATCCGGCGCAGCGGTGTGCACGATTCGGGCATTCCGCACGCTTTCGAGGCGCCGACGGCATGAACGTCACCGGGGCGAGCGAAGCGACGGGGAGTGTCGCAGGGGCGAGCGAAGCGACGGGGAGTGTCGCAGGGGCGAGCGAAGCGACGGGGAGTGTCGAGGAGTTCAGGACGGCGGTTCGCAACTGGCTCGATGAGAACGATCTCACGCCGGGGCCCGACCTCACCTTCGACGAACACGTCGCGCAGCTGGGTCGAGTCCGGCGCGCTCTCTACGATGCCGGTTGGATGCGCTACGGATGGCCTGCGGAGGTCGGAGGTCTCGGCGGACAGGCGATGCTGCGAGCGGTACTCGGCGAGGAGGTCGCGACACGTGACCTCGCCGAGCCGGGAATCTACTCGATGATCGAGGTCCTCGCACCCACGGTGATCAAATATGCGAGCCCGGAACTGGCGGCCGAGATGGTGCCCCGCCTGCTCGACGGCAGCGAGCAGTGGTGCCAGGGATTCTCCGAGCCCGGCTCGGGCAGCGACCTGGCATCGCTGTCGACCCGCGCCGAACAGCGCGGCGACCGGTGGGTGATCAACGGTCAGAAGGTGTGGACCTCTCTGGCACAGTTCGCGACCCGATGTGTACTCCTCACCCGCACGGGGCCCGGGCACGACGGCATCACCGCGTTCTTCCTCGACATGGACACCCCGGGCATCACTGTCCGACCGCTCACGACGATGCATGATCGCGAGGAGTTCTGCGAGGTCTACTTCGACGATGTCGTGGTACCGGCCGATCGGATGCTGGGGAATCCCGGAGACGGCTGGAAGCTCGCGATGGATCTGCTACCGCACGAGCGTTCGTCGTGCTTCTGGCACCGGATCGCCTACCTGTTCACACGTCTCGACCAGGTTGCTGCCGTCTCGGACCCTGCCGACGATCGGGAACTCGGCGACGCCTACCTCGCGCTGCACATGGTGCGGAGCCGCTCGTACAGCACCCAGAAGCGCCTCGAGGCCGGTCTTCCGCTGGGCCCGGAAACCTCGGTCGACAAGGTCCTGCTGGCAACCGCGGAGCAGCAACTGTTCGACACCGCGAGGGATTTGATTCCGGGCAGCATCGAGCTGTTCGACAGCGAGCTTCGGACCGAGTTCCTGTATTCGCGGGCCGCATCGATCTACGGCGGGACCGCGGAGATCCAGCGCAATATCATCGCCCGCCGTCTACTTCACCTGGGGAAAGAGTCATGACTACGAACGGCACTGCGCCATCGGTCGATTCGGAGCTGGCACTGCTCGAGGACACACTACGCAAGACGATGGAGTCCGCCTCGGGCATCGCACTCGATTCGGCGCTCGTCGAACTCGGCTGGCACGACATGCTCACAGAGATGCCCGATGTCGCGATCCCCCTGGTGTTCCGGCTGCTGGGCGAGACCGGCGCGCACTCCCCTGTCATCAACGACGTGGTCCTGACGGAGGCGGGGGCCGAGCCGGGAGGCACGATTCCGCTTCCGTACGCGGGCGGTTCGTGGCTCGTATGGCATCGCGCCCAGCGGAGCACCGAGGTCCTCGACACGGAACTCACCGTCGAGGTCACCGATTCCGGAAATCCGGTACCGGTTGCTGCGGGGCGCCGTGCTCTCGGATGGTGGCTGGTGGGCACGGGTCGCACCATGCTCGATCTCGCCCGGACCCACGCGCTCGATCGCACGCAATTCGGAAAGCCCATCTCCGGATTTCAGGCCGTGCGCCACAAACTCGCAGAGACATTCGTGGCACTCGAGGGAGCCGAAGCGGCGCTCCTTGTCGCGAACGACGACTTCAGTTCGCTGCTGGCCAAGGCAGCTGCAGGCAAGGCTGCAGTGACGGCTGCGCGGCATTGCCAGCAGGTGCTCGGCGGTATCGGATTCACCGACGAACACGATCTGCACCGGCACATCCGCCGTGCGTTGTTCCTCGACGGATTGCTCGGCAGTACCAAAGAACTGACCCGCGAAGCAGGGAGATCGGTGCGCTCCTCCGGTTCAGCGCCGCGGATCGCCAACCTGTAGAGCGCCATCGCGAGCGCAGGACTCAATCGAACAGGCTGCGCATCATCGTCCAGATCTGCTGTCGTGCAGGTTCCGTCAGCGACAACGAGGGAAACGTCAAGAAGCCGTGGAAGAGTCCCTCGAAGCGCCGATGCTGAACGGGTACGCCTGCGTCGGCAAGCCGCCGCGCGTAGTCGTCGCCGGAAGCACACGGCGGGTCCAGTTCGGCGGTGACCACCACCGCCGACGGCAGACCGGTCAGGGATCGTGTGCACGTCGGAATCACTCGTGCATCGTCGGTTCCGTTCGGGGCGTATTGTTTCCAGTACCACATCATGGCCTTGGTCGTGTTGTAGTACCCCTCCCCATACTTGCGGTACGAGTCGGTGTCGGCATCGTCGTCGATCACCGGATAGAACAGGGCCTGCCCGAGTACGGCGGGTCCGTCGTTGTCCCGGGCCGCGATGGCCACGGTTGCCGCAAGGTTTCCGCCGGCGCTGTCGCCCGCGAGCACGATCCGCGACGGGTCTCCCCCGTACTGTCCGGCGTTGCCGGCGGCCCATTCGAGGGCAGCGTACATATCTTCGTGAGCGGCCGGCGCCCGATGCTCGGGCGCGAGTCGGTAGTCCACGGACACGACCACCACTCCGATACCCTCCGCCATGGAGCGGCACAACTCGTCGTGACTGTCGAGGTCGCAGAAGACGAAGCCGCCACCGTGCGCAAAAACCACCACCGGAAGGGCGTCGTCGGCACGATGGGGCCGGTAGATGCGCAGCCCGAGTGCACCGCCAGGACCGTCGATGTCGACGTTGTGCACCGCGTGCATGTCGGGAAGATTCTGAAGCGGTCCCCTGCGGCTACGGATGATGTCCCGAAGCTCCGGAGGCGACATTGCGGTGACGTCGGGGAAGCTCGCGTTCAGTGTCGACAGCATGGTCTTCACTTCGGGATGCAACGACAACGACTCATGTTGCACAGACTCGGGTTGCACAGACGAGGACATGCGGGTCTCCTTGTTGATGCGGACACCGGGCCGCAGCGTCCTACGCCCCATCCGGCGGCGTGTCGGCCTCTCGGTGTCGGTCTGACGACGACCCTAGGCCTGCGTCGGAGATCTCCGGAACCCCGCATCCCGTCCAGCGGACCGACAGGCTCGGCTCAGGCCTTCTCGCCCCGGAACCAAGATCAGAACCCAGCAGCAACGCAGGCCGATGCCGTCGGAAGCTCAGTGATGTCGCTCTTGTTCGCGGCCGGGCGTACGCGGCCGGCATTGCGGTACGAGGCTTCCCAGATTGCGCGGCCGGTCTGCCTGAGCAGGGAGACGATCTCGGGCGAGTGCATCTGTTCGGCCGGACCCCACACTGTCAATGCCGTCGATGCGCAGTCGGGTGGACCGATCTGCACCGCGTAGGCGACAGAGTTCCGCACTATGGTGCTCCGACTGACACTGACGCCGCGGTCACGAACATCCCGCAGCTCCTCATACAGGTCTGTCAGCGAACCGGATCCAGGTCGCGACCGTCGCAGATCGCTCGGGAGATGCGCGGAGATCTCAGCCTCCGGCAGGCAGGCGAGGAGCATCCTGCCGGCCGCTGTCAGATGGGCGGGCTGGGTGATGCCTGGACGACGCGGCGCAGCCCAGTCGGTCCAGATGCCCTCGGTGTAGATGATGTCGGGGCCGGACAACGAACCGATATACACACTGGCACCGGTGGCTCGAGCGAGCCGATTCATGAACGGCAACGCAACCCGGTACACCGAATCTTCGTCGAGGGCATGACTCCCGATGTCGAACATCCGGATTCCTACGCGATACTCGTACCCGGTCCGATCGAGTGCGCCCAGCTCGGACAGACGCCGCAGCAATCGATGCACAGAGGATCGCGGCACGCCGGTCCGCCGCGCGACCTGCGCCAGCGTCAACGACTCCCCCCCTTCGAAGGCCCCGAGCACGGACATGACACGGTCGACCATGGCGACGGGCGACTCGGCGCGATTCGACGACTGCAATGAAACCTCCAACGTGGCAGATACCGCCTGTTTGGCAGATTATGCCACGCTGTGACTACACTCACAAGGCCCGTGTTTTCACACCGCTGACGATCGCGAGAAGGATGTGCGCCATGCCCAGCAAGAGAACGAGCCTGCTGATGGAGCATCGGCACGCCGACGTACGGCTTACCATCGCGACAGCAGCAAGCGACCTGTTCCTCGAGAACAACTCGACGTCGGTCACCATCGACGCGATCGCACGGCGGGCGGGGGTGTCGGTGCGGACCTTCCACCGCCACTTCGCCGCGAAGGAGGATGTCGTGTTGCCGTTGTTCGAGCGATCTGCCGAAATCCTGGTGGAACAGTTCGATGCATGCACCGGCGGCAACGACATCGCCTTCGTGATCATCAGCGCGCTCACCGGCGAACTCGCCGACGATCCCGACGACTGGCGTCGGCTTCTCCAACTCGTGATGGCCTCACCTCCGTACCGTCTCCGCTGGGAGAACACCGAGGAGCGGCTCATCGACAGTCTCGCCGCCCTCTTCGGCCGTTCCGGTATCTACCCCACAGACTCCTTCCTTCGGCACCTGGTCGCCAAGATGGTTTTCACCGCCTCTCGGGCCGCATACATGACATGGCTCTTCGGCGCCGAGCCGCCCCGCCTCGACGAGCTGCACGCCCTCCATATTCGTGCCTTGACTCCGCTGATCGACGGGTGGCGTCCCCGGTAGGTCAACGCTGCGTACTGCCCGCATCCACCGGAAGCGCCACCGAGGTGATGTACCTGGCTTCGTCGGAGGCCAGGAACAACGACGCGTTGGCGATGTCGACCGGTTCTACCCAGGGAATCGGCAGCATGTTCATTCTCGTGGCGGCCTCGGCGAACTCGTCGAGATTGGGCTCGTCTCGGTCGGGCCGGAACACCCTGCGCACCGACGGATTCTGAATCATCGTGGTGTTCACATTCGTCGGATGCACGGTGTTCACGCGGACACCGTAAGGTGCCGCCTCCTTCGACAGTGACCGCATCAATCCCACGACTCCGTGCTTGGCCGCGGTGTAGTGCGATACACCGACCAACCCCCTCAGCCCCGCGATGGAACTCGTGATGATGACCGACCCTCCGCCGCGTGCGATGAGATGCTCCATCGTCGCGGTGCAGGTGTGCCATACACCGGTCAGGTTCACGTCGATCATCGTCTGCCACGCCGTGTCGTCGAGTTCGAGGGAAGGTGCCGACGAGGTGATCCCCGCTGTTGCACACACAATATCGATTCCCCCGAACGACTCTGCGCTGCGATCTGCCACGTCTCGCAGCGCGTCGAGATCGCGCACATCAGCGACGTGCGGATCGGCCCTGCGCCCCAGCGACCGCACCTGCGACACAGTCTCCTCGAGATCCTCCGGCGTGGACGGTGGGGTCGATACGGTCTCGGTCGGTCCACACAGATCGACGGCGACGATGTCGGCGCCTTCCTGCGCGAAGCGCACAGCCTGGGCCCGCCCGATACCACGCGCCGCACCCGTAATCAACGCAACCTTGCCTTCCAAACGTCCACTCATGTCATACCTTCTGCGTCAGTCCGGCGTCGACGACGAGTTGCGTGCCGGTGATGTAACGGGAGTCGTCGCTTGCCAGGAAGAGCACCGCATTGCTCACGTCCACCGGGTCCACCCACGGCACCGGAAGCAGGTTGCGGGACGCGAGCACGGCGGCCGCATCGTCCTCGGTCGGGTCGACTACGTCCGGGCACAATCGGGCGAACACCTCATCGTTGATGATCATGGGGGTGCGCACCGACCCGGGATGCACCGTATTGACCCGGATCGACCGGGAACCGAGTTCGTTTGCCAGCGTGCGTGCCAGACCGACCACCGCATGCTTGGCCGCCGAATAGTGCGAGGCGGACGGAATCGCCTTGATGCCCGCCGTGGAACTGACGAGAATCACCGATCCGCCACCCGCAAAATGCGCGACCCCCGCTCGCACGGTGTTCCACGTACCGGTGAGATTCACATCCAACGACCGTCGCCACGCCTGCGGTTCGATCGTCCACGACGGACCGGGAACGTCGTACACACCCGCATTCGCAACGACGACGTCGAGTCCCCCGAGCGTCTCCGCTCCCGCATCGACGATCGTCCGCAACGTCACTATGTCCCTGATGTCGGCGACTGCCGCAACGCAGCGTCGCCCGGCGGCGCGGACCGCTGCCACCGTCGCGTCGAGCTCGTCGCGAGTGCTCTCGACATCGAGAGCGAGCACATCCGCGCCTGCTCGCGCCAACGTCGTGCAGTGGCTTCTGCCCATGCCCCCGGCCGCACCGGTGACGAGCACGCGCAATCCCTTCATCTTCTGCACTACATCACCTTTCATGTTGTGATCACGCGGGTGTCCGTTGACCGGAACGTTCTTCGACCAAGCTTGTTCCCTCGGTCTCCGAGGCGCGCCAGGCTGCGAGGATGGAGATGCCGGCGGCACCGGCGAGCAGCAGGGTGGCGAATGCGGCGATGGTCGACACCGAGCGATCTGCGGCCGGGCGGTCCGTCGCGCTCGACTGCGGATGCGGTTCGTCCACCCGAACCCGGCACATCCGGCGTCATTCGTTGCTCCCGAGGACGAATCCCTTGTAGCCTGCACCGGCGACCTCGTCGATGATCCTGCCGTATACCGCGAATCCACCGACGAACGGCATGAACACCCTCGGCTTACCGGGAATGTTTGCTCCCAGATACCACGAATTCGCCGTGGGGAACAACGTTTTCGATGACCGTTCGTTCAACTCGGCTACCCACGCGTCCACCGCATCCGGGGATGCTTCGATGGTCGCCGCGCCCTGGCCGTCGACGTACTCGATGCAGTCGACGATCCAGTCGAGGTGTTGCTCCGACGCAAGCACCATGTTCGCCAGCGGCCCCGGGCTACCGGCACCGTTGACCAGGAACATGTTCGGGAATCCGGCCACGCCGAGGCCGAGATAGGTACGAGGCCCCGCAGCCCATTCGTCGGCCAGGCGCCGGTCGCTGCGCCCACGGATGTCGATCCGGCTCAGTGCACCTGTCATTGCATCGAAACCCGTTGCATACACGAGGATGTCGATATCGTATTGCGCGTCGGTGGTCGCTACACCGGATTGGTTGATTCGCTCGATCGGGGCCTGCTTGAGGTCGACGAGAGTCACGTCGTCTCGATTGAACGTATCGAAATACCCTGAATCCGTGACGATTCTCTTGGTTCCGATCGGATGATCGTCGGGAATCAACTTCGCGGCGAGTTCGGGATCGGTGATGATCTCCCGGATCTTGTCCTCCCAGTACACGCGGGCAGTGTCGTTGGCGGCAAGATCGGTCAGTTGATCCGGGAATGCCTTGCTGAACAACACTCCGCCACGATTCCACCACTCGTCGTAGACCTGGGTGCGTTCGTCGTCTGCGACATCGAGTGCGCCGTGAGGGTGCGGGGTGAACGGCGAACCGCCTCCGCTGAGCTTGGACAGGCGGCGGCGCTCTGCGTAGCTCGACTTGATCTCACGCATTGCATCGGCGTCGAAGGGGCGATTGCCGGCGGGGATCGAATAGTTGGCGGTGCGCTGGAAGACGTAGAGGTGTTCGGCTTCCTCAGCAATGAGTGGAATCGATTGTATTCCCGATGATCCGGTCCCGATGACACCGACGCGCTTGCCACGGAAGTCGACTCCGGCATGTGGCCAGTTTCCGGTGTGATACGCCTCGCCTCGAAAGTCATCACGCCCGACGATGTCGGGAAGATTGGTGGCAGAGAGGCATCCGGTGGCGAAAATGCAGTATCGGCCGGTCGTGATCTCGCCGTCGTCGGTGTGGATTCGCCACAGCGAATCGGCCTCATCGAACTCCGCCGAGACCACTCGGGTCGAGAACCGGAAGTGACGACGCAGATCGAACCTGTCGGCGACATGGTCCAGGTAGTCGAGGATCTCCGGTTGCGTTGCAAACCGTTCCGACCAGGTCCACTCCTGCTGCAGGTCATCGTCGAACGAGAACGAGTAGTCGACGCTCTCCACATCGCAGCGCGCACCCGGGTATCGATTGTGGTACCACGTACCCCCGACTCCCGCGGCCGATTCGAAGCCTTGGACCGTCAATCCATGCCCGCGCAACGTGTGGACCGCGTACATTCCGGCGACACCTGCACCGACCACCACCACGTCGACCGCGGCACTCTTTCTGCTCATGATGGGATACCTCTTCCGATCTTGTCGATGCACATCCGATGTGCGGGTTCTGCTCGTGCCGAGACAGTAGGAGCGCCCGCCGGAGGACCGGAACCCGACCTCCCGGCCAGCGGTCGCCCGCCCCTGTGAGCCACCAAACGTCGGCTTCGCCGGAACGGGCTGTAGGTCCGGGTCGCCGCTTCGCATCCTTCGCGTCCCACTGCGTGGGAGAGTTGTCCGTCGATCCCCCGGCGGCTACGTAACGTGGCGTTCGACTATCCCAAATCCACCAGCACTGGAGCCACATTGTCCGACCGCACCGTCCCCGACGTGCTCTCACCGGCAACGCTCGGACCGATCACACTCCGCAACCGGATCATCAAGTCTGCCACCTACGAGCACGCAACCCCGGGCGCCCTCGTCTCCGACGACCTCATCGACTTCCACCGCCGGCCCGCGGCAGGGGGCGTCGGGATGACCACCGTCGCGTACTGCGCCGTCGCCCCGGAAGGGCGCACCGAAGCCGACCAGATCTGGATGCGCCCCGAGGCTGTACCCGGACTCCGCCGCCTCACCGATGCCATCCACGCCGAGGGCGCAGCCGTCTCGTCACAGATCGGTCACGCAGGCCCTGTCGCGAACGGAGCCAGCAACGGACTGCCCGCGTTGGCACCGTCGAGGCAGTTCAATCCACTGAGCATGCGCATGGTGCGATCTGCCACGGTCGCCGACATCGAGCGAATCCGCAAAGCCCACGGGACCGCCGCGAAACTTGCCGTCGAATCCGGTTTCGATGCCGTTGAGATCCACTTCGGCCACAACTATTTCGCGAGCTCGTTCCTGAGTCCGAAGCTCAACAAGCGCGCGGACGAGTACGGCGGGTCGCTTGCCAACCGTGCCCGCGTCGTGCGCGAGACGGCACGGACTGTCCGGGATGCGGTCGGGGGAAAAGTCGCCATCCTCGCTAAGCTGAACATGGATGACGGAGTGCCAGGCGGGTTCTGGCTCGACGAGGCCATCCAGGTTGCCCAGTGGCTCGAGCAGGACGGTTCACTCGACGCGATCGAGTTGACCATGGGTAGTTCGCTGCTCAACTCCATGTACTTGTTCCGTGGCGACGCGCCGGTCCGTGAGTTCGCCGCGGCCTTGGGCGAGCCCGTGCGCACCGGCATCAAACTCATCGGCAAGCAGGTACTCCGGAGCTACCCGTACGAGAGCCTGTTCATGCTTGAGGAGGCCCGGCAGATCCGCGCTGCGGTGAGCATGCCTCTGGTCCTGCTCGGCGGAGTCACCGACCGCGCAGGTATGGACACCGCGATGGCCGAAGGATTCGAATTCGTCGCGATGGCGCGTGCGTTGCTGCGTGAACCCGACCTGATCAATCGAATCAGATCGGAACCGTCGCACCGCTCGCTCTGCATCCATTGCAACAAGTGCATGCCGACCATCTTCAGCCGAACCCATTGCGTTCTCGTGGAGAACTGACGTACCACCTGCCAAAAAATCCGCGACGAGACGGACCGCGGACATCGACTGCCAATGTCGTCGGGCGCCTTCACCAGCGGTGAAGGCGCCCGATTCCATTCTTCTACTCGATGTTCTGCTTCATATCGTCGAGCTTCATGAGCACCGGCCACCCGCCGACGCTCAACGCGTTGCCGTGTCCGGTCTGGTGCACATCGAACACCGACTGGATGGCCGCATAGAAGCCCTGGACGTCGAGCGTCTGATTGACCGCGCGCTTTGCCTGTCGCAGGCCGAACGGCGGCATCTTCGCGATCTGCTCGGCAAGCGCACGTGCCTCGGTGTCGAGCTGATCTCGGGGAACCACTTTGTTCACCATGCCGGTCTTCTCGGCTTCTTCAGCTGTGACCGGCCGACCGGTGAACAGGATCTCTTTGGCCTTACGCGGACCGAGTTCCCAGGTGTGGCCGTGGTATTCGACACCACCGATACCCATCATCACGACCGGGTCGGAGAATTTCGCGTCCTCGGCTGCGATGATCAGGTCGCACGGCCAGCACAGCAACAGACCGCCGGCGATGCAACGCCCCTGCACCGCGGCAATCGACGGCTTGGGGATGTTGCGCCAACGCATCGAGTACTCGAGGTAGCGGCGCGCCTCGCTCGTGTAGATCATGTCGAGCGTGATCTTGTCGGGAACCGGGCCACCTCCACCGGTCATGTCGTGCCCCGCGGAGAAGTGTTTGCCTTCCGCGCGCAATACGATCACCGACACGTCCGGGTCGTCGCCCGCTCGCACCCATGCCGCGTCGAGTTCGTCCAGCAGAGCCGCGTTCTGGGCGTTCGCAGCATCCGGTCGATTCAACGTGATCGTGGCGATCCTGTCCGCTACCTCGTAGACAATGTACAAGTTGCGCTCCTCAGCCGCGTGGTAGCCCGAGCACTCGCTGGGCGACGATGTTCCTTTGGATCTCGGATGTACCGCCCGCGATGGTGCCGGCGAAACTGCGGGCAAAGCGTTCGAACCAGCTCGACGCGAAGTTGTCGAGATTCCACGGCGTGTAGGCCGCGGTCGATGCAGGGTGCACGAGCCCTTCCGCGCCCTCGGCATCGAGTGCGTGCTCGACCGAGCGTTGAATCGACTCGGATCCGAGCAGTTTCAGGACCGACAGAGACGCGACGTCCTGCTCACCACGAGACTCACGCGCGAGTGCCGCCGACCCGAGCAGGCGCAGCGCCTGCAGATCCATCACCAACGTTGCATACCGGTCACGATCGATGACTGTGCGGGGCTCGAAGTCCACAACGAGATCTTCCAAGCGATCCGCGAAGCTGAGCCACAGCAGGGTACGTTCGTGTCCGAGCGAACCGTTGGCGACAGCCCAGCCCTGATTGAGCTCGCCGATGAGGTTCTCCGCCGGCACTCGTACGTCTTCGAAGAACACCTCGTTGAAGTCGCGATCGTCCTTGTCGGCTATGGACGCGAACGGGCGACGAACCACACCGGGTGTATCGGTGGGGATCAGTATCACGCTGATGCCTTTGTGCTTGGGCGCATCCGGGTCGGTGCGAACGAAGGTGAGGAGCACATCGGCGTGGTGAGCACCGGATGTCCATACCTTCTGACCGTTGACGACGAGGTGGTCGCCGTCCAGGACGGCCCGGGTGCGAAGGCCCGCGAGGTCCGAACCCGCACCTGGTTCACTCATTCCCAGGGCCGCGGTGATCTCGGCGCGAAGGATTCGCGCGGCCCACTTCTGCTTCTGTTCCTCGGTACCGAACGAGAGAATGGACGCCGCGATGATGCCGAGCCCCTGCGGGTTGAAGCTGTGGTAGATCCTGCGCTTGGACAGTTCTTCGAGGTGAACGGCCTGCTCGATCAGCGTCGCGTTGCGACCACCGAATTCCGGCGGGTTTCCCGGAAGCAACCAGCCGTTGTCGAACTGGAGCCGCTGCCAGCGTCGAGCCCATTCGGGCATGTCGGCACTCGAGGTGGATCGCTCGGTGGCATCTGCTTCGTCGGGTAGGTTCGCGTCGAGGAAGGCCACGAATTCAGCGCGGAACGCCTCGACGGCGTCGTCATACGAGAGTTGCACGATACTCCTCGGTGATCAGTGCCCGATGCTCGGCGGCGCCACCGAGCAGATGCTCGCAGGCTCGGGCACGTTTGAGCGCGAACTGCAGATCGTTCTCCCAGGTGAATCCCATGGCGCCGAACAACTGCAGGCCGTGACGGAAAACGAGCGATTGGCATTCACCCGCGGCGGCCTTGGCCATCGACGCGGCAAGGCTCCTGCGCGGATCGTCCTCGGCGATGGTGAGGGCCGCGAAGTAGGCGAGTGCGCGGGCACGTTCGATAGCGATGTGCATATCGGTGGCCTTGTGCTGGACGGCCTGGAACGAGCCGATCGTGACGCCGAACTGCTGACGGTTCTTCACGTGGTCCAGCACGAGATCGAGAACCCGTTGGCACGCACCGACAGTCGTGAGCGCGAGGCCCGTGAGAGCCAGGTGGCGCGCCCGGGCAGGGTCGACGTCGGAGCGCGGATCGCCCCTGACCCCGACCTGCTCGAACCGCACCTCTGCGATGTGCAGGGCGGGGTCGAACACCGGACTGCGGGTCGCGGTGACCTTGTCTGCGTCGACGACGAAGACGCCCGCCTCGGTGACCACGGCCAGCAGGTCGGCGCGGTCCCCGTCGAGGACCTGCGCTGCGGTGCCGTGCAGGATCCAGCCGTCGGGATCGCGGTGCGCACGGACGCCGCTGTACACGGCAGCACCGATCTGATCAGGGGCGGCCACGCCGGGTGCGAGCTGCGCGAACTGTGTGACCGTCGCCAGGTAGGGCGTGGGGTCCGTGGCCCGTCCCAATTCCTCCAGGACGATCCCGAGTTCGACTGCAGCTTCAGGATCCGTGAGCTCGGTCCAGCCGAGCCCCACGAAGACTTTCCACAGCGGGCCTGGGTCAGCGCCGTGGTCGACGATATTGCGGATCAGCGCGGAGGGACATTCCTTCGCCGTGACGTCACGGACGGTGTCCTGCCACAGTCGCTGATCGGAGTCGAACTCGAAAAGCATTCCTACACACCTCTCTGACGGAGCTGCGGTGCACAGCGATACGAGAATATCATTCTCGATGGACGAAAGTAATAGTCTCATTTCCCGAAACTGACTCTCGGGTAACCTTGTGAGACCAATCGGGTTCTCCGGTACAGTGCTCACATGTTTGCCTCACGCAACAATGGGCAGTCCGCGCAGTGACCGGCCCGAGCGAAGAACCCGCATGGAAGCAGCGCGCAGTCGAGCGGTCCATCCGCACCGCGAAACTGCGCGCCGAGCAGCGCGTGCAGCGCTTCCTCGACGCCGCTCAGGCCATCATCACCGAGAAGGGCAGTACCGACTTCACGGTACAGGAGGTCGTCGATCGCTCGAAGCAGTCGCTGCGTAGCTTCTACCTGCAGTTCGACGGCAAGCACGAGTTGCTGCTCGCACTGTTCGAGGATGCACTCAGCCGTTCGGCCGATCAGATCCGCGCAGCCGCGGCCGGCGAGGACGATCCGATGAATCAGCTCCGAGTAGCGGTCGAACTCCTGTTTGAATCATCACGTCCCGACCCCGTTGCACAGCGCCCCCTGTTCACCGATTTCGCACCCCAACTGCTGCTCACCCACCCAGCCGAGGTCAAAGTCGCGCACGCTTCGATGCTGGCGTTGTTCACCGAACTCATGGAGAAGGTCGCCGCATCGGGCCAATTACGCACCGATTTCAACGCGCGACGCGCCGCGGCGATGACCATGCAAACCGTGATGTTCATCGCTCAGTCCAGCGGCGACGCCAACGCCACCGCACATCCGATCACAGCCGACGAGGTCTGGACATTCTGCTCGCACGGGTTCGCTGCCAGATAAGAAGAATGCTGTTCTCATTTGAGAGTGGTTCATTTACACTCGGTTTGTGACCGAGCTTTGGCATGACCTCCTGACCTGTCTCGACCTCACTCGTGTAGCGGATTCAGTTCCCGATCCCGGAAAGGTGGTTCTCGAAGGGGCAAACCAGCGCCTCGAGTACCACCGCCTCTTCGGTGGCCAGCTCCTCGGACAGTTCGTCCGCGCCGCTCAGCTGACGTGTCCGGAGAAGGCCATCAAGTCGGTGCACACCGTGTTCGCCAGGGAAGGGCGCGCCGACGAACCGGTCCGCTACGAGGCGACCCGGCAGCACGAGGGGCGGTCGTTCGGCACCCTGACCATCGTCGCGCGCCAGACCAAAGGGGTGCTGGCCACCGCATCGGTGTCCATGCATGCTCCGGAGAGCGGCCCCGCGCGGCAGTCCTTCCCGCCCGTCCCCCCACTGCTCACCGAGGAGAGCCGGGTCGACTTCTCTCTCATCCCCTGGGAGACCCGCGCATCCTCGGACCTCAACGACCTCGATACCGCCACACCCGAATTCGACATGTGGATGCGCACACCGTCCGTGGAAGACTCCCTGGCACCCGCCCTGACCTCGTATGCGACCGACCTCCATCTCATCGGCACTGCGCTACTCGCAGTCGACGGCTACTGCCAGACCGGAAACGGCACGGCCTTCACCTCGGCCGTGACCTCGCACAATCTCTGGTTCCATCGGCCGTTTCGCACCGATGACTGGCTTCTGTTGCGCCACAGCAGCCCTCTCATCGCCAACGGTCGTTGCTTCGGCCGCGGCGATGTCTTCACCGAACAGGGCGACCTCGTCGCTTCCTTCGCCCAGGAGGCTCTCCTGCGCCTTCCGGCCGAGGTGGTCTGACATGCCCCAGAAGGCATTACGCGTCGTCCAGTGGGCTACCGGCAACATCGGTACCCGCGCACTCCGGGCAGTGATCGACCACCCCGATCTCACACTGACCGGACTGTACGTCCACAGCGACGCCAAGGAAGGCATTGACGCCGGCGCCCTGTGCAATCGAGACACGACTGGCGTGAAGGCCACCCGCAGTATCGACGAAATCATCGATCTCGGTGCGGAGTGCGTTCTCTACATGCCGCTGCAGTTCGATCTCGACGTAGTGTGCCGGATCCTCGCTTCCGGCTCGGACATCGTCACCACCCGGGGCGAGTTCCACCATCCGCCGAGCATGCCCACTGCGATTCGCGACGCCGTCGAGGCAGCATGCGCCGCAGGTGGTACCTCCATCCACAGCACCGGAAGCAGCCCAGGATTCATCAGTGAGGCGGTACCTCTGGTGCTGAGCTCGATCCAGCGCAGGCTCGAACACCTCGCGATCGACGAGTACGCCGACCTATCACAGCGCAACTCCCCCGGAATCCTCTTCGAGGTCATGGGCTTCGGCCGACCGCCCGCCGAGTTCGCACAGACACGTCTCGACCAGGTGAAGGCCAACTTCGGGCCTTCGCTCCAGGTGCTCGCCGACGCACTCGGCCTGCCCGTCGATTCCGTCGAGGCCCGTGGCGAGTTGGCTGTTGCCCGGAGCGACGTCACGATCGCAGCAGGTACGATCCCCGCCGGTACGGTAGCGGCACAGCGCATCACCGTTTCCGCTCTCCGCGACGGCCGTGAACTGATGCGTTTCCGCCCGACGTGGTATTGCACCACCGATATCGACACCGCAGGCAGCGACACCAACTGGGACATGCATGCGACCGGCTGGCACATCTCGATCGACGGAGACGCCCCACTCGACATCGAGATGCGCTTCCCGTTCCCGCTCGAGCGCATGAGCGAACTGTCGCCGAACTACACCGCGAACCGTGCGGTCAATGCCGTGCACGCGGTGCATTCGGCCGCCCCCGGCATCCGTACCAGCCTCGACCTGCCTCTGATTGTTCCGGCCTTGAGCTGACCTCGAATCGCCGCGGTCGATCCGGATCCTACTGTCCGAGCAAGCCGGCGGCGGCCGTGTAGGGGTCGTTGCGGCCGTCCACGACGGCAGCGGCGAGCGCGTCGAGATCCGGATGGGTGCGCAGCCGTGTCGTGGCGAGCGACAGGATCTGGGCACGAGCCCGCGCTGCACGCCGCTCCGGTGTGTCGGCTCGCCGATGTGCCTCGATGGCGTCGATCAGCGTGTCGACGCCGTCACCTGTCGACGCGATGAGCTTGAGGATCGTCATCCTGGTTTCGACCCGCAGGTCGCGTACCGTCGCATCGGCACCCTCCCGGTCGGCCTTGTTGACGACCAGGATGTCGGCCACTTCCAGCAACCCTGCCTTGGCCGCCTGAACCGCATCTCCCGCACCGGGATTGAGAATGACGACGGTAGGGTCGGCCACCGCGGCGATCTCGACCTCCGATTGGCCCACCCCGACGGTCTCGAGCAGGATCACGTCATAGGAGAGCGCGCCGAGCAGTGCGATTGCCGCCGGCACCGCCGCGGCCAGACCTCCGAGGTGGCCACGCGACGCCACCGACCGAATCAGAACGTCGGGGTCGTTGACATGCGAGGCCATCCTGATTCGGTCGCCGAGCAGCGCTCCCCCGCTGTACGGCGACGACGGGTCGACGGCGAGCACCGCGACACGGAACCCCCGCGCACGGTACCCCCCGGTGAGTACAGCGACAGTCGTGGACTTCCCGGCACCCGGCGGCCCTGTGATCCCCACTACCCGGACGGGGACAGCATCGATGACCGTCAGGACGTCGTCGCGGTGGTCGCCTTCGACCAGGGTCAGCAAACGGCCCGTCGCGCGCAGCGAGCCGCGACGGGCCGCTTCGACGAGTTCGGCGATGTTCACGTCATGTCCGGGGCAGATCGCAGCGGGCACGGGCAGGGTGTCACGGTGCCGGTACCTCGATCACCACTGCCGAACCAATTCCTCCGCCCGCGCACATCGAGGCCACACCGACTCCGCCGCCGCGGCGACGCAGTTCGTGGACGAGGGTGGTGAGCATGCGCGCGCCGGTCGCGGCGACAGGATGCCCGAGCGAGCAGCCACTGCCGTAGATGTTCACGCGATCCGCGTCGAGTTCGAGCATCTTGATCACGGCCACACACTGCGCAGCAAATGCCTCGTTGATCTCGAACAGGTCGACGTCGGCGATCGACATCCCCGCGCGGGCAAGTGCCTTCGGGATCGCATCCACAGGCGACAGACCGGTGAAGGCGGGATCGATGCCGGTGGACGCCCACGACTTGACGGTGGCGAGTGCGGGCAGACCCAGGTCGCTGCTCGCGATGGTCAACGCTGCCGCTGCATCGTTGCCGCCGCTGGCGTTGCCCGCGGTGATACTGAATCCTTCGATCTCCGGGTGGAGAACCTTCAGCGACGCAAGCTTTTCCATGCTGGTATCGCGCCGCGGGTGTTCGTCGACCGAGAGCAGTCCGTGCGGGGTCTCGATGGGGACGATCTCATCGACGAATTTGCCCTCGTCGATGGCCTTGATCGCGACCTGGTGGGAGCGCAGGGCCCAGGAATCCATCTCCTCACGCGACACACCGGCCTTCACCGCGGCGTTCCAGCCGACCGTGATGGACATGTCCTTGTTGGGAGCGTCCTCGCGGTTCGGGTGGGTCGGCGACAGCCACGGCTCCCAGTTCTCACCGTTGCGCATGAGCGATTGTGGAGCCGTGGAGGCCGAGTTGACGCCACCCGCGATCACGAGCCGGTCCATACCGGCCATGATGCTCGCCGACGCGTTCTGCACCGAGGCCAGGCTCGCCGCGCAGTGGCGGTTGACGGCCATGCCCGGCACCGTCGTCAGGCCGGCGGTGATCGCGGCGTGGCGGGCGATCACGCCGCCGCCGTACAGGCCCTCGCCGAGGATGACGTCGTCGATGTCGGCCGCGTCGTGGTCCTTCGCCGCCGCGGTGACGATGTGGTCGGCGAGCTCGAAGGCGGTGGTGTCGCGAAGCGTTCCCTTGCGGGCCGTCCCGATGGGAGTCCGTTGAGCGGAAACAATAACGGCTTCAGGCATTTTGGTTCTCCAGTTCAGCGAGCAGGGTGCGGCGTAGAAGCTTTCCGGTTTCGGTCTTCGGGAGTTCGTGTCGGAAGACGATGGTGTCGGGGGTTTTCGACGAGCGCAGCCGGTCCTTGACCCACTGCCGCACCTCCTCCGGGTCGGCGTCGCCGACGAGAACAGCGACGATGCGCTGTCCCCATTCAGGGTCGGACACACCGATCACGGCGGCCTCACCGATCGCGGGATGAGCCAGCAGGACGTCCTCGATCTCGGCGGGCGCGATGTTCTCGCCGCCGCGGATGATCGTGTCGTCGGAACGGCCTTCCACGTACACATAGCCGTCGGCGTCGAGGTGTCCGAGGTCGCGGGTGGAGAACCAGCCGTCGGCGTCGAGCACGCTGCGACCGCCGTATTCGCCGGAGATCTGCTCCCCGCGCACGAAGATCAGTCCGGTCTCGCCGGTTGGGACCGGCTCATCACTCTCGGTCCGGATCTCGATCTCGATGCCCGGCAGGGGCCGACCGACCGAGCCGAGTCGGTCGCGCACAGCCGGATCATCGGAGGCGTTCGCCTCGCGGTGGTCCTCGGGACCGAGGACAGCCACCGAAGACGCCGTCTCGGTGAGGCCGTACGCGTTGACGAATCCGGTGGTGGGGAAGGCTCGCAGCGCGTGTTCGAGGACGGGCCGCGGAGTGCGCGACCCTCCGTAGGCGAGGGTCGCAAGCGTCGGAACGTTCGCATTCTCCTCGCCGAGGTGGGCGACGATCCGGGCCAGCATCGTCGGCACGAGCATCGCGTGCACGACTTCTTCTCGACGCACGGTCTCGAGCCAGGTGGCCGGGTCGAACGCCGAGAGGTACACGATCCGGCGGCCGCTGTAGAGGTTGGAGATCAGGTTCGTCAGGCCCGCGATGTGATAGGGCGGCACCGACACCAGCGAGGCATCGGATTCCTCGGCGGACGCGAACTCCATCGTGTTGAGGACGTACGCGATCACATGCCGGTGACGCAGAAGTGCGGGCTTGGGATCCGAGGTCGTGCCGCTGGTGTAGATGATCGCGGCGATCGCGTCGCCATCCCACTGCGGCTCGAGTTCGGCGGGCTCTGCATCGTCCGGCGCATCGTCGATCAGCGCATCGAGATCGTCCTGGCGCAGGATCGTCGCGCCCGGATGGCGTTCGAGCAGCGCCGACAATTGCTGCTCACCGAGCCGGTAGTTGAGGGGGACGAACGGCACGCCCGCGAGGGCCGCACCGAACAGCGCCACCGGGTAGGCGAGATGATTCGTTCCCAGGTAGAGCACCGCGGAGGTGTCGCGTACCCGCACGGCCAGGCGGCGCGCGTACGTATCGAGCTCCGAAGCAGTCAAGGAGCGATCAGGGGCGGTCGCAACAGCGCGTTCGCCGTTGTTTGCCACCATTTCTAGAATCATGCTTAGGTTCATGAGAACATTATTCTCTCAGAGAGAGAGCTTCAGTTGCAAGAAGGGGAGTAGGAATGCAGATCGCAGGTATCTCGGCCATCGTCGTCGGCGGCACCGGAGGCCTCGGCCAGGCCACCGTTCGGCGCCTCCATGAAGGCGGAGCGAAAGTGGTCGTCGCAGACGTCAACGACGAAGCAGGCAAGGCTCTCGAAGACGAGCTCGGCGTGCGCTACGTCAACACCGACGCTGGCAGTGAGGAGTCGGTCCTCGCCGCCATCGCCGAAGCCGAGTCGCTCGGACCGCTGCGCGTGTCGGTGGACTGCCACGGCGGTCCGGCGGGCGGCGGGCGACTCGTCGGGAAAGACGGCAGCCCGATGGCGCTAGACGCCTTCACCAAGACCATCCAGTCGTACCTGACCTCGTCGTTCAACGTCCTGCGTCTGGCCGCGGCGGCCATCGCGAAGCAGGATCCGTTCAACGACGAAGGCTCGCGCGGCGCCATCGTGCAGACCGCGTCGATCGCCGGTGTCGAGGGCCAGATCGGCCAGCTCCCGTACTCGGCCGCCAAGGGAGGAATTCTCGGCATGACGCTGGTCGCCGCACGCGACCTGTCGCCACTGGGCATCCGCGTCAACACCATCGCCCCCGGCACCATCCTGACTCCCGCCTACGGCAAGGCGGGCGAACAACTCGAAGCGTACTGGGGCCCGCAGGTCCCGCACCCCAAGCGCATGGGCCGCCCGGTCGAATACGCGACCCTGGTTGCGTCCATCGTCGAGAACGACTACCTCAACGGCGAGACCATCCGTCTCGACGGCGCGCTGAGGTTCCCGCCGAAGTGAGGCCCCTCGAAGGAAAGGTCGCGTTCGTCGCGGGTGCCAGCCGCGGGATCGGAGCTGCGATTGCCGTCGCGCTCGCAGATGCGGGGGCCGCGGTGGCCGTTGCCGCGCGGAGCGAACAGGAAGGCAAGATCCCGGGCACCATCGGCGCGGTCGCCGAGCGGATCAATTCCGGCGGCGGCAAGGCGATCCCGGTCCAATGCAATGTCACGGACGAGGGCTCCGTCGACGCGGCCATCACCACGACGGTCGGTGAGTTCGGGGGCCTGGACATCCTCGTCGCCAACGCGGGTGTCCTGTGGATGGGGCCGATCGAGTCGACACCACTGAAGCGATGGCAGCTGTGTCTCGATGTGAACTTGACCGGTGTGTTCAATGTGACGAGAGCCGCCATCCCCCACATCCGTGCACGCGGCGGCGGGTCGATGATCGCGGTGACCACCACCGGCGTCACGATGATCGACCGTGGATCGAACGCCTATTGGGTGTCGAAGGCCGGTGCCGAGCGCCTCTACACCGGTCTCGCGTCCGACCTGTCGGCCGACAACATCGCGGTGAACTGCTTGTCGCCGTCTCGTGTCGTGCTCACCGAAGGGTGGCTGGCCGGCGGTGGTGGACAGAAGATTCCACCGGAGGCCATCGAGCCACCGGAAACCATGGGCGCTGCCGCCGTGTTGCTCGGGCAGCAGGATGCCTCCGGGATCACGGGAACCATCCAGCGCTCGGAAACGCTGATACCGCAGCAGTAGTTCGCTGAGCGAGGGCCGGTCATCCGCGTGATGACCGGCCCTTCGTCGTCGGCCGGTCCCGAAACGCGCCACCAGGCGTCCGGTGAACACTTGCGGAATCGCCGCGCGCTTGATTATGGTTCTCTACAGCAAGAATTAGATTCTTAAACGGAAACTACGCACGAGATGGCAAGGCCGGGCTTCCAGTGCGACCCGACATCGCAGTGCATTACGACTTCAGCAGTGTCCTTGCAGGAGATGCCGGCTCCCCACCATCTTCACTCCGGGTCCGCGTCTCGGTGACAGGCCCGACAGTAAGGAATGGCATGAATATCGATGACATGGTGATGGTCAGCATCGACGACCACGTAGTCGAACCCCGCGACATCTTCGAGAAACACTTCCCGAAGAGCCTCATGGACCAGGCCCCCACACTGACCGCCCACCCCCGCAACCCGAACGTCGAGGCCTGGCTGTTCCAGGGTTCCGTCGTCGGCAGCTCCGGCCTCAACGCCGTCGTCTCCTGGCCCAAAGAAGAATGGGGCATGGACCCCACCGGTTACGCCGAAATGCGCCCCGGCGTCTACGACATGAACCAACGCGTCCGCGACATGGACGCCAACGGCACCCTCGCCGCCACCCTCTTCGCCACCTTCCCCGGCTTCGCCGGCACCCACCTCGCAAGCCTGCCCGACAAAAAACTCTCCCTCGCCGCACTCAAAGCCTTCAACGACTGGGTCGTCGGCGAAGTCCCCGACACCCACCCCGGACGCTTCATCCCCCTCGGCATCATCCCCTTCTACGACACCGACGAATCCGTCACCGAAATCCACCGCCTCGCCGCCATGGGCTGCCGCTCCATCTCCATCCCCGAAACCCCCTACGGCGTCGGCGAAGGCTACCCGGACTTCAAATCCGGCTATTGGGACCCGATCTTCAAAGCCTGCGTCGACCACAACATCGTGCTCAGCCTCCACATCGGCGGCGGCATGAACCTCGTCAAACGCCCCACCGGCTTCGACCTCGACGACATGATGGTCCTGACCCCCCTGATCTCCACCATCGCCGCCACCGACGTCATGCTCAGCGGCGCATTCCAGAAATTCCCCGACCTCAAAGTCGCCATGAGCGAAGGCGGCGTCGGCTGGGTCGCACCCTGGCTCGACCGCCTCGAACGCCACATCGTCAACCAATCCTGGACCGGCGCAAGCTTCCTCCCCAAGGGCATGACCCCCACCGAGGTGTGGAAGAACAACTTCCTCGCCTGCTACATCACCGAACCCAGCGGCCTGAACAACCGCGAACGCCTCGGGATCGACACCATCGCCTGGGAATGCGACTACCCGCACTCGGACTCGACCTGGCCACGGTCCCCCGAAATCCTGATGGACGAACTCGTCGCCGCCGATCTCACCGACGACGAAATCGACAAAGTCACCTTCGAGAACGCCGCACGGTTCTTCGGCTGGGATCCGTTCGCACACACCCCCCGTGAGCAGGCGACCGTCGGTGCCCTGCGTGCACGAGCGAAGGACGTCGACATCAGCGAGACATCCAAGACGGAGTACCGCCGGCGCTACGAACTCGCTCACTCGTAGACCGATACGCGACGGCGCTTCCGGACCGTGGAGTTCGGAAGCGCCGTCGTTCTGTAAGAGGTCGTCAGCCGTTCAGGGCCTTACTCATCGCGGTGCACTGCACATCGAAGAAATCCCGCGCGACACCGCTGCGCGAGGCAACGAGATCGAAGCCGTGGAAAGCACCCGGTACCGAGTGGAATTCGCACGGTACGCCGGCGTCGACGAGGCGGTCTGCATACTCACGATCCTCCCGCGCGAACAGATCATTGGATCCCACACCGATCCACGCCGGCGGAAGCCCCGCCAGGTCTCTTCGACGTCCCGGCGCAGCAATCGACGCATCAGCGTCTCCGAGGAAGCTCGCCCACCCGAAGCGATTGCAGTCCTCATCCCACATGCGCATATGCTCGGGCCCCGAAACCGTCCGGTCGTCGAGCATCGGATAGACCAGGAGCTGAAGCACCGGCTCCGGGAGGTCACTGTCGCGTATCGCGAACGCGAGCGCGGCGGCGAGACCCCCACCCGCACTGGCACCGCCGATCACGACCTTCGACGGGTCCACCTCCGGACGGTGCACGAGCCACCGATAGGCCTGGAGGCAGTCTTCCACCGGGATCGGGTACGAGAACTCCGGCGCAAGGCGGTAATCGACCGACGCAACGACAGCACCGAGCCGATCGGCGAAACGCTGACACAGCGCATCGTCCTGCACCGCCCGCCCGAACACGTAACCACCGCCGTGAATCCACAGCAGCGCCGGACGCGGTTCGCCGCCGACGGACACCCGCGGACGGAAATATCGAACTGCCACACCAGGTTCCAGGACGTGGACATCCGCGTCCTTCCCCTTGAGCATCCTCGTGAGCCTACGCAACACCGGAAGGGTCCTCGGTGTCACCGCGCGTCGAGGCGCCACCAGCGCCGCGACCCGCAGATCAGGATGAAAGCTTGCCAGCGATCTCATACGGCTGAGCATGCCTACTATCAGCTCTTGCCTGCGGCCAAGCGCGCGATATTAGACTGGAAGTCATCACTCTGGAACGTCATTTCTTCTGCCGTCAGCGCGAAGTCGATTGCGGCGAGCACCGTGCGCTCGAGCTGGATGTTGATCAGGCGCTTCGTCGCCTCGATCGCCTTCTGCGGCTGATCCAGGATGTTCTTGGCCGCCGCGAGTGCCTCGCTGAGCGGATCCTCGACCACGTGGTTCGCCAGCCCCAAGTCCAGTGCCCGCTGCGCGGATATCCGCTGACCCGTGAAGGCGAACTCCTTCGCCTGCAACAAACTGATCTGCAGCGGCCAGGTGAGCGCGCCACCGTCTGCCGCGACAAGACCGACCTGCACATGCGGGTCGGCGAGGTACGTCTTCTCACCCATGTAGACCATGTCGCTGAGCGCGACGATGCTGCAGCCGAGCCCCACCGCGGGACCGTTCACGGCGGCGATCACCGGGATCCGGCACCGGGTCATCCCGAGCACCAGTTCACGCCCGTCGGCGATCGACTTCGCGCGTAGGTCGGGGTCCTTCGCGAGTTCCTGGAGATAGGTGAAGTCGCCGCCGGCCGAGAAGGCCCGCCCGGCACCCGTGATCACCGCGACACGCGCGTCGCGGTCCGCGCTGAGACGCGTCCAGAGTCTCGAAAGCCCCTCGTGCAGAGCATCGTTGACTGCATTGAGATCGTCGGGGCGATTGAGGGTGATGATCCGCAGCGGACCGTCGGCCTGAACGTCGATTTCGTCGGGCATGTCGTACATGTCAGACCCCCAATCCGAGGATTCGTGAAGCGATGATGTTCTTCTGGATCTGCGACGTACCGCCCATCACCGACTGCGCGCGACTGTACATGTACGAGCCGAGCAGTTCGGTGTCGCGGGTACCGGCCACCGCCAGCGCGGCGTGCCCGACCGATTGATCCACCCAGGTCATGAGCAACTTGTCGAGCGAGCCCTCCGACCCGTGGTTCACACCGTCGAGTTGTTCCGACAGCCGCCGGCGCACGTGCAGACGCAGCATCTCCGACTGCACTGCGGCCCACGCCAGATCTTCCGGTGGTCTGCCTTCCGTGCGGGCGGCGAGCTGGCGGACTAGTTTGCCGTAGCGCGCCGCGAACCCGAGTGTGGATGGCTCTCGCTCGTGGCCGACCACCGTCATCGCGATGCGCCAGCCGTCACCGGGGTTGCCGACCATCTGATCCGCAGGGACCCGCGCACCCTCGAACAGGACCTGACCGAATTCTTTGGTGACACCACTGATCATCTTCAACGGCCGCTGCTCGATACCCGACTGACTCATCGGGACGATGAACGCCGAGATACCGCGGTGTCGCGGCGCATCCGGATCGGTGCGGGCGAGCAACAGGCACCAGTCGGCGACGTCGGAGTAGCTCGTCCAGATCTTGTGACCGTGGATGACGTACTCGTCGCCGTCGCGGGTCGCGGTGGTGGTCAACGACGCGAGGTCGGAGCCGGCGCCGGGTTCACTGAATCCCTGGCACCACCGCTGCGTGCCGTTGATCATCCCGGGCAGGAACCGCTGCTGCAGTTCCTTGCTTCCGTGATGTCCGAGACCCACCACGAGGTACCCGAGGCTGGGACGGGGCGGAGCGCCGGCGAGTGCGAGTTCTTCGTCGAGGATCACGTCGAAGACGGGCGGGAGTTCCTGACCTCCGTATTCCTTGGGCCAGGACAATCCGAAGAATCCAGCCCCGTACAGAGCCTGATGCCATTCTCCTTGCTTCGCCCAGTACTCGTCGCCCGACGTGGGGAACGTGCCTGCTATCTCTGCGAGCCAGGTGCGCAGCCGCGTACGGAACGCGGCTTCGTCCGGCGAGTCACGAAAGTCCAAGGTCGATCTCCTCCAGGCTCACGGGGAACAGTTCGGTGGACGTCAGCGCCCGCCGAAGATAGATGTGTTCGATGCATTCCCAGGTGTTTCCGATGCCGCCGTGCACCTGGATGGCCGTTTCGCACACCGTGCGGGCGGCACGGGCGCAGTAGATCTTCGCGATCCGTGCGGCGCGGACCGCCTCGGCGGGGGTCAGTTCGTCGACGGCCCACGCCGCGTGCCGAAGCACGCTGATGGATCCTTCGATGAGCGCTTCGCTCTCGGCGAGCAGGTGCGCGACGGCCTGGTACGAGCCGATCGTGTTGCCGTACTGTTCGCGGATCTTGGCGTACTCGACGGCGGCTGCCTGGGCCCCACGCGAAGTTCCCACGAGGTCCGCGCACGTGGCGACCAACGCCAGCGCAAATCCCCGCTCGATCTGTTCGGACGACAGGTCGCCGAGCTGTTCGTACGGTTCGACCAACGTCGCGAAGGCGCGGGTGAGATCGGCGCCCTCGGCGAGGTCGCCGACGTCGGCAGCGAGAATACTGTTGTCGCGCACCACGAGTGCGCGCGTGAGTCCCGCCACGTCGAATGCGTCGTCGCCGATGGCGATCGCCCAGGTCTGCTGGTCGTCGGCAAGGTGCCGCCTCAGGTCGTCGGCGAGGATCGGCCCGAGGAACGGAACATCCACGAGTCCTCGGCCGAATTCCTCGGCAACGATGGCCACCTCGACGCCGGAGGCGCCGTCGGAACGCAGTTCGCGCCAGCCGGCCGCGGCGACCGTCTTCTCCAGCCGCGCGACACGTGTCGGGTCGTCGAGGTCCTGAACCGACCCCGGCCCCAGATCGTCGGCGAGTTTCGCGGCTGCGTCGCGCAATTGCTGCTGTTCATTGGTCAGACGTACGTCCATGGCGCTCCTCGAGTATTCGGCGCAACACCTTGCCGGAGGGCAGGCGCGGGATTTCGGGCACGAAGATCACTCGGCTCGGACGCTTGTACGAGGCGAGGGTGTTCCCGACGAGGTCGATGATCTCGTCGGCTTCGATCGGTGCGGTTACCTCGACCGCAGCGACGACGGCTTCCCCGGTATGAAGGTCGTCGACGCCGAACACCGCACAGTCGGCGATGTCGGGGTGGGAGAACAGCAGGGTTTCGATCTCGGCAGGCGCCACCTGGAAGCCGTTGACCTTGATCATGTCTTTGGATCTGTCGGTGATGCGCACCCAGCCGTCGGCGTCGACACTGCCGACGTCGCCGGTGCGGTACCAGCCGTCGACGAATGCGTCGGCGGTCGTGTCGCTGGGTAGGTATCCGGCCATCATGGACGCGGAGCGCACCTGGATCTCGCCCGTGCCGCCGGGTGCGAGTGCCTCTCCCGTCTCGAGTGATACGACGCGCATCTCGACGCCCGGTACCGCACGACCCACACTGTCGAGGCGCGCGCCGTCGATCGGGCTGCAGGCGATCACCGGCATTTCACTCGCGCCGTACGCGGGGACCCACGGCACACCGGTGCGGCGAGTGACGGTCTCGGCGACACTGGGCGTGACGGGCGTGGCACCCCACATGATGTAGCGCAGCGACGACAGGTCGAAGGATTCGAGTTCCGGGTGTGACGCCATGGCCAGGGCGATCGGGGCGACGGCCATTTCGACGGTGATGCGGTCGCTCTCGATGTGACGCAGCATCGCGTCGAGATCGAAGCGCCGATGCAGCCGCAGCCAGGCGCCGGCGTCGAGCGCGGTTGCGATGTTGAGCAGACCGAGAATGTGCGACGGGGGTGTGACGATCTGGATGCGATCGCTCGCGGTGAGTTTCAGGGCGTCGCGCCAGTGCTCGACTGCGGTAGCGAACGATGCGTGGGTGTGCCGGACCGCTTTCGGAAGACCGGTGGTGCCGGAACTGAAGACCAGCAGGGCGTCCGCATCCGGGCTCGCCGGCGTGGGCGGCCGGAATCCCTCCTCGATCTGATCGTCGAGGCAGAGCGTGGGCATCAGGTCGGCCAGTATCGAATTGTCGCCCACAGCATGGGTCGCGGCGCTGACCTCGAGCGCGTGCGCGACTTCAGCACGTTTCCATGCCGGACTGATCAGGGCGACCACTGCACCGACCTGCCAGATCGCCAGCACGGCGATGACGAACTCGGGCCGGTTCGACGACATGAGAGCCACACGGTCGCCGGGTGTGACACCGCGGCGCTCGAGGGACGCAGCCATACCGGCAGCCAGCGCTTCGAGTTGCGCGCGGCTGTATTCCTGCTGGTCGAAGACCAGCGCGGTGCGGTCGGCCATGTCCTCGTTCCTTACGATCCCGTCTCATCCTGGGAAGAACCACCATCGTGAGCTTTCGCTCTCACTGGTGAGAATAGTACTCTCCAAGTAGCAGAATATCGATACCAGGAGGAGACGGTCCATGGCGAGACCACCTTTGTTCCAGCGCGCGACCGTTACCCGGATCGTGAAAGAGACCGACGACGCCCGCACCTACGTGCTCGCCCCTGTGGACGGGCCGTTCACCTACCAGGCAGGTCAGTTCTGCACCTTCAAGGTCAACGTCGACGGCACCGACCTCTACCGGTCGTACTCGATGTCGAGTGCCCCCGAGACCGACACCGAGATCATGACCACCATCAAGAGAGTCCCCGGAGGCAAGGTCTCCAATTGGCTGCACGACAACGTGGCCGAGGGCGATCAGGTGGAGATCACCCGCCCCGCCGGTACCTTCCTGCTGCGCGAGGGCGAAGGACCCGTCATCGGGTTCGCCGGTGGTAGCGGCATCACCCCGCTCCTGTCCATCGCGAAGAGCACACTCGCCACCACCGATCGGGACGTCCGTCTGCTCATCGCCGACCGCGACCGCAACGCGGCGATCTTCGACACCGTGACCGACCAGCTCGTCGAGAAGTACGGCGGACGACTCACCGTCGTTCGACACTTCGACGACGACTTGGGCCTGCTCACCCCCGCGCGCGCATTGGAGTTCATCGGCACCGACACCGCGTTCGACGCATACCTGTGCGGCCCCGAAGCATTCATGGACATGATCGAGTCCGCCCTTCCCGGCCCCGGCACGGTGTACAGCGAACGCTTCGGCGCCGCTGCAGAACCCGTGAAGGCTGCCGAAGCAGAGCCTCCGGCCCCGGCCGCGCCGATCGACGGCACTGTGTCGATCCGGCTGGGCAGCCAGCGCGTATCGGTGCCACTGCAAGCGGGCGAGACACTCCTCGAAAGCGCGCGCAGGGCAGGCTTGGCCCCCCCGTTCTCGTGCGAGGCCGGCAACTGCGCGACCTGCATCGCGAAAATCACCGACGGCAGCGCCACTATGCGCGTCAACGATGCACTCAGCGACGACGAGATCGCCGATGGCTACACCCTCACCTGCCAGGCCGTGCCGGACTGCTCCATCAAGGTACGGTACGAATAGACCCTCCGGCATCTCGATGGCCTCCAACGGAATCCGCTGGAGGCCATCAAGGTGTTGTGGGTGTGGCGACCGACGCCGATCAGCCGACGGGAAGCGTGCCGTGCTCGCCCAGCCGCGGCGGCGCCCCGTATCCGGGCTCGTAGCCGTCGATTCGAATCGGGCTGCCGACAAGCCGGAAGTCACCGGCCTCCACCACCATCGACGGTGTGGCCTCGAGCGCGTCCGGCAGCGACCGGACCGCGGCAGCGGGAACACCAAGGGGACGCAAGCGGGATTCCCACCCGGCGGCGGTGTCGCCGGCAAGTACTTCGGTTACGACGCGAAGCACCTCGTCTCGCTGCGCCGCACGCTCGGCCATCGTCGTGAAGCCCTCGATGCCCGCTTCGGCGGCGAACGTGCGCCAGAAACCGTCGTGGGTGATGAACAATGCCAGCGTCCCGTCCGATGTCGGGAACAACTGCGCCGGGACATAGTACGAATGCGCACCGCTCGGCATGCGACGCGGTGGGGTGCCCTCGTTGAGATAGGCCGACGCCCGGTAGTTGAGCTGCGAGAGCATGACGTCGCGCAACGAGACTTCCACCTGGCCGCCACGACCCGACACGATCTGGGCGAGTAGTCCGAGCGCGGCTGTCAGGCCGGTGGAATTGTCGGCCGCCGAATACCCGGGAAGTGTCGGTGGCCCAGCGGGATCGCCGGTGAGGTCGGCGACGCCCGTCGCTGCCTGGATGACGTAATCGAATGCCGGATCGTCGCCCTCGTCGAGGCCGTATCCCGTGAGCGCGACACACACGATCTTGTCGTTGAACCGGCGCAATGCGTCGTAGGTCAGGCCGTACTTCCGGATCGCCGACGGCTTGAGATTGACGAGCAGAGCGTGTGACTCGGCGGCGAGCTCACCGAGCCGACGCTGGCCGTTCTCGGTGGTCAGATCGAGACAGATACTCCGCTTGCCCCGGTTGAGACTCGCGAAGTACGCGTCGCTGACCTGCCGCGACAGATCGCCGGTCGGCGGTTCGATCTTCGTGACCTCGGCACCGAGATCAGCAAGCATCATCGTTGCGTACGGTCCGGCAAGGATGTGGCCGACCTCGAGGATCCGGATACCTGCGAGGGGACCGGTCACCGCAGTTCCTTCGCAAGCTCGGCGACGACCTCGCGTGTGCGGTACTTCGACGCGACCAGTTCGTCGCGGTTGTTGCCGATGGGCAGCAGCCGCATCGACAGGTCGGTCACGCCCGCGTCGCGATACCGCTTGAATCCGGCGAGGATCGCCTTCTCGTCGCCGACGATGGCCATCTGGCCGATGTCCTTCGCCTCGCCCTGCTCGAGCAGACGCTGGTAGTTCGGCGAGATCTCGGCCTCGGCAAGAATGCGGTTGGCGCGCTCGCGCGCGATGTCCTCCTCGCCCGGTGCACACAGACACACCGGCACACCCGCAACGATGCGCGGGTCGGGGCGTCCTGCTTCGGCAGCGGCCTTGGAGATTCGCGGGACGATGTGCTCGCCGATCGCGCGTTCGTCAGCCATCCACAGGATGGTGCCGTCGGCGCGTTCCCCGGCGATCTTCAGCATGACGGGACCGAGCGCCGCAACGAGCAGCGGCATCGGTGCCACGGGCCCGATGTCGAGCGGATTGTGCACCGCGAACGTGTCGTTCTCGACATCGATAGAGCCGGGCAGATCCTTGATCGCGCCGAGCACCTCGAGGTAGTCGCGGGTGAATTTCGCGGGCTTCTCGTAGGGCAGACCGAGCATGTCCTGCACGATCCAGTGGTGCGACGGGCCGACACCGAGCGCGAGCCGTCCGTTCAGCGCAGCGTGGGTGGACAGTGCCTGGCGCACCAGATGCACCGGGTGTTGAGCTTGGAGAGGCACGACGGCAGTGCCGATCTCGATTCGGCTCGTCCTCGTGCTCATGAGGGCGATGGCTGTCAATGCGTCGAAGTCCGTGGGGATCTGGGGAACCCACACGGTGTCGAATCCCGCGGATTCGGCCCATTCGACGTCTTTCAGCATCCGATCGACCTTGCGGGCCGTATCCCCCTGCTCGGGTCCGACCATCACTCCGATCCGCACGATTCCTCCAGCATTCGACGAGTTCGTTTGTCTGCGCGGCCCGGTGGCGCGCTCGGTGGCCGGGCGAGAGAATGGTTGCGCCTGGTCCGGGTTGCCGATCAGTGTGCGTTCTCGGTCAGCTTGCGCACTCCGGCGACCAACTCGTCGAGTGGCGTGCTGGTCGGGAACACCGCAGCTGCCCCGGCATCGAGAAGCTTGGGGACGTCGGATTGAGGGATGGTGCCGCCGACGATTACGTCGATGTCACTGCCATCCGCGGCGTGCAAGGCCTCGACGACCTTCGTCGTCAATGCGACGTGCGCGCCCGAGAGGATGCTCAGACCCACGACGGCGACGTCCTCCTGGACCGCGATGGACACGATGTCCTCGACTTTCTGACGGATTCCGGTGTAGATGACTTCGAAGCCCGCATCGCGCAGTGCGCGCGCGACGATCTTGGCGCCACGATCGTGGCCGTCGAGTCCGGGTTTGGCGACGAGAACGCGGGCGGTCATCAGAACACCACCGGCTGCTGGAACTCGCCCCACACGGACTTGAGCGCGGACACCATTTCGCCGACCGTGCAGTAGGCGTTGGCGCAGTCGATCAGGGAATGCATGAGATTGTCGGTTCCTTCCGCTGCGCGGGACAAGGATGCGAGGGTGCTGCGCACTGCCTCGGGATCACGTTCGGCCTTCACATTCGCGAGACGCTTCAGCTGCATCTCACGACCATCGGCGTCGAGTTCGTAGGTGGAGATCTCCGGCGCAGGCTCGTCGGAGACGAACTTGTTCACGCCGACAATGGGGCGTTCACCGGCTTCCATCTCCTGGTGGAGCTTGTACGCCTCGTCGGCGATGAGGCCTTGAAGATAGCCGTCCTCGATGGCCCGGACCATGCCTCCGTGTTGTTCGAGGTCGGTCATGATCTCGATGATGCGCTCTTCGGTGCGATCGGTGAGCGCCTCGACGAAGTAGGACCCGCCGAGCGGATCAGCCACGCGGGTCACACCGGTCTCGTAGGCGAGAACCTGCTGAGTACGCAGGGCGAGCGTCGCGGATTCCTCACTCGGCAGAGCGAACGGCTCGTCCCACGCCGCGGTGAACATCGACTGCACGCCCCCGAGTACAGAGGCCATGGACTCGTAGGCCACGCGCACAAGATTGTTCTGCGCCTGCGGGGCGTAGAGCGAGGCACCACCGGCGACGCAACCGAACCGGAACATCGATGCCTTGTCGGTGGTCGCGCCGTAACGTTCCCGGACGATGGTCGCCCACCGACGGCGCCCGGCACGATATTTAGCGATTTCCTCGAAGAAATCGCCGTGCGTGTAGAAGAAGAACGAGACCTGCGGAGCAAACTGGTCGATGGTCATACGGCCGCGCTCGACCACGGTGTCGCAGTAGGTGACACCGTCGGCAAGGGTGAAGGCCATCTCCTGGATCGCGTTGGCTCCGGCGTCGCGGAAGTGCGCGCCGGCCACCGAGATCGCGTTGAACCGCGGGACCTCGGCGGCACAGAATTCGATCGTGTCGGCGATCAGTCGCAGGGACGGCTCGGGCGGCCAGATCCACGTTCCGCGGGACGCATATTCTTTGAGGATGTCGTTCTGGATGGTGCCGGTGAGCTTCTCGCGAGGCACCCCCTTCTTCTCCGCGGCGGCAACGTAGAAGGCCAGCAGGATCGCGGCGGTGCCGTTGATCGTGAAACTCGTGCTGATCTTGTCGAGTGGGATGCCGTCGAAGAGGATCTCGGCGTCGGCGAGAGTGTCGACGGCGACACCGACGCGACCCACCTCTTCGGTGACCTCGGGATCGTCGGAGTCGTAGCCGCACTGAGTGGGTAGGTCCAGCGCGACCGAGAGCCCGGTGCCACCCTGATCGAGCAGGTAGCGGTAGCGGCGGTTGGATTCTTCGGCCGTGCCGAAGCCCGAATACTGACGGAATGTCCACAGCCGCCCCCGGTAGCCGGAGGCGAAGTTTCCTCGGGTGAAGGGGAACGTACCCGGTGGGGGCAGTTCACGCTCTCGGTCCCCCGACCCGTACACCGGATCGAGGGGGATCCCGGACGCGGTTTCCACGATGTCGCTCACACTGGATACCTTACTTGCAGAAAATGAGAATGCCAATATCATTGGCGAGAACGAATGAGTTTCACGAAAACCGAGCAGGGAGAACCATGACGAGCCAGCATGCACTTCGCGACCGCACGATGGTTGTGTCCGGCGCCAGCCGTGGCATCGGACATGCGATCGCCGTCGCAGCCGCAGCGCAGGGCGCGAACGTTGTGCTTCTGGCCAAGACCGCCGAACCCCACCCGAAGCTGAAAGGCACGGTCCACACGGCCGTGGCAGATATCGAGGCGGCCGGCGGCAAGGCCGTCGCCATCGTCGGTGACGTGCGTAAGGAACAGGACGTGCAGCGCGCCGTCGACACCGCCGTCGAACGCTTCGGCGGCATCGACATGTGCGTCAACAATGCGAGCGCGATCGGCACCGAACCGACAGAGCAGCTGTCGGCCAAGAAGTACGACCTCATGCAGGAAATCAACTGCCGAGGCACCTTCCTCCTCACGAAGGCTGCCCTGCCGCATCTGCGCACGTCCGAGAACGGGCACATTCTCACGATCGCACCCCCGATCAACATGAACCCGTACTGGCTGGGTGCACATCCCGCGTACACATTGTCCAAGTACGGAATGTCCTTGCTGACGCTAGGTTTTGCGGCCGAGTACGCCGAGGCCGGCATTGCTGCGAACTGCCTGTGGCCGGAAACCTACATCGCCACCTCCGCTGTCGCGAACATGGTGGACGGCGAAAGTCTGCTGTCGTCGTCGCGTAGTCCCGAGATCATGGCCGACGCCGCGGTCGCGATCCTGTCGAGCCCCGCGAAGACCACCAGCGGCTCGTGTTACATCGACGCGGATGTTCTCGCCGCAGCCGGTGTCACCGATCTCTCGCGCTACGGCGGCGGCGACAACCCCCAGCGGGATCTGTTCCTCGACGCCTGATCACCGCGTACGCACAAACGGCACCGAGTGGAACCCACTCGGTGCCGTCGCATCTCGGATGTACTACCTGACCAGCCTCCGCGTGCGCGTAGCTTTGCGTTCCTCTTCGGTCATACCACCCCAGACTCCGTATCGCTCACCGGATTCCAGGGCGTAGTGCAGGCACTCCATCCGGACCGGGCACGCCTGACAGATCTGTTTCGCCGCCGCGACCCGTTCCTCGCGCGCTTCGCCGCGCTCGTTGTCGGGGTGGAAGAAGACCGCACCATCGACGTCGCGGCACGCCGCGTCCATCTGCCAGTCCCACGACTCCGCCACCGGCGGTGGAAGTTTGAGCAGTTTCAGAGCGGGCACCGGTCATTCTCCCTTCGACATCTCGCGATAGAGTCGGACGAGCGCGTCGGTGGAGGTATCACCTGTCGCAGGATCGCTGTCGCCGGACAGCGCCGTCCGCAGTTCAGTTGCCTGCACCTTCCCCAGCTCCACGCCCCACTGGTCGAACGAGTCGATCCCCCACACCACGCCCTGTACGAACACCTGATGCTCGTACAGCGCGATGAGCTGCCCGAGGGTCGACGGGGTCAATGTCGGCGCAAGGATGGTCGTCGACGGCTGATTTCCCGGCATCACCTTGTGTGCCACAAGCTCCTCGGGCGTGCCGTCGGATCGCACCTGATCTGCCGTGCGACCGAACGCCATCACCTTGGACTGTGCGAAACAGTTCGCCATGAGCACGTCATGCATACTTCCGGTGCCGCCGGCCGTGGGAAGGTCGTCCGTCGAGGTGGCGAATCCGATGAAATCCGCAGGTACCAGGTGTGTTCCCTGGTGTAACAACTGATAGTAGGCGTGCTGCCCGTTCGTACCCGGTTCGCCCCAGAATATCTCTCCGGTAGTGCATCCCACCGGGCTGCCGTCGGCGCGAACCGACTTACCGTTCGACTCCATGGTCAGCTGCTGCAGGTAGGCCGGAAAGCGCACGAGATCATTGGAATAGGGCAGTATCGCACGCGATTGGGCACCCAGGAAACTCGTGTACCACACACCGAGCAGACCGAGCAGAATCGGAGTGTTCTCCTCGAGTGGGGCGGCGCGGAAATGCGTGTCGATGCGGTGGAATCCGTCGAGCAGTTCGGCGAATCGCTCATGTCCGATCGCGCACATGACCGACAGGCCGATCGCCGACCCGACCGAGTACCGACCGCCGACCCAATCCCAGAACCCGAACATGTTGGCAGGATCGATGCCGAACTCCGCGACCCGCTGTGCGTGTGTGGACACCGCCACGAAATGCGCCGCGACCGCGTCTTCGCCGAGCACCGCGACGAGCCAGCGCCTCGCCGCGGTCGCGTTCGTCAGCGTCTCGACCGTCGAGAAGGTCTTGGACGCCACGATGAACAATGTCGTGGCCGGGTTCAGTCCGTCGAGGGCTGCAGTGAGGTCGGCCGGGTCGACGTTCGACACGAACCGCACCTGCGGACCGTCGTGGTAGTGCCGCAGCGCACGCGTCACCATCATCGGTCCCAGATCCGATCCGCCGATCCCGATGTTGACCACTGTTGCGATCTTCTCGCCGGTCGCTCCCCGCCACCGGCCGTCCCGGACCTGGTCGGTGAAAGCGCCCATCGCGCCGAGCACCTCGTGCACGTCGGCAACGACATCCTGACCGTCCACCGTCAACTGTGCGGTCGGCGGCAGCCGCAGCGCTGTGTGGAGGACGGCTCGGTCCTCGGTGATGTTGAGGTGATCACCGGTGAACATCCGCTCGCGCGCGGCTTCCACTCCGGTTGCGCGAGCAAGGTCGAGCAGCAGGTCCTTGGTGCGGGGGGTGATCCGGTGTTTGCTGTAGTCGACCGTGAGGTCCGCGGCGGTGACGGTCATCGCCTCGGCCCGGGCGGGGTCGGCGGCGAACAGTTCACGCAGATGCACCGGTACGACGTCGGTGCGATGGTACTCGAGCGCCCGCCACTGCGGAAGGGTAGTCACATTCTGTGTAACCGAAGTCATCTGGCTCACCCGTCCGCTCAGCCCAGGGCGCGCAGTCGCGGAGCCAGATCCCGCTCGAACAACTCCAAAAAACGCCGCTGATCATGCCCCGGCGCATGAAACACCAAATGATTCAACCCCGCATCCACATACGCCCTCACCTGCTCGACCGCCACATCCGGATCCGACGCCACAATCCACCGCTTCGCCACCTGCTCGATCGGCAACGCATCCGCCGCCGCCTCCATCTCCACCGGATCCTCGATACTGTGCTTCTGCTCCGCCGACAACGACAACGGCGCCCAGAACCGCGTATTCTCGAGCGCCAACTCCGGATCCGTGTCATACGAAATCTTGATCTCGATCATCTTGTCGATCCCCGCCACCTCACGCCCAGCCTTCACCGCACCCTCAGCCACCGCCGGCAACAACTTGTCGGTATAGAGCTCCATCCCCTTCCCCGAAGTACAGA
>NZ_JBUYWC010000028.1:0-23252 GCF_055230935.1 Rhodococcus ruitaii
CTCCTTGAACTCCGGCCACGCATCGCTGTACCCCGTCGCGATCTCGTTGAGCGCCTCCCCGGTACCCACCCCCACGAACACCCGACCCGGATACAGACACCCCATCGTCGCGAACGCCTGCGCGATCACCGCCGGGTTGTACCGGAACGTCGGCGTCAACACCGAGGTGCCGAGCTGCACCCGCTGCGTCCGCTCACCGACCGCAGTCATCCACGCCAACGAGAACGGGGCATGACCACCGTTGTGCCGCCACGGCTGGAAATGATCCGACACCGTCGCCGAATCCATCCCGTGCGCCTCCGCGAGCACCCCCAACTCCACCAGTTCACGCGGACCGAACTGTTCCGCCGATGCCTTGTATCCCAACTTGAGCATGCGTGTGACCTCCGAAAGACGATGTCGTATGCGGTCGACCGAGGTCCGTGAGAGACCTCGGCGGTTCCAGTGTTCTTGGAAAGCTTCTGTTCTTGGCGAACTTCACGGTTCGTGACAAGCTTCGTCTCTCGCGCACGAGAGCGTGCATGTTCTGCACGAATCATGCACATTTTCGCGCACGAGTGTCAATGCTTGTGCACGTTTTGCGCGTCGGTGCGCTATGGTCGTCACCAATCGAGGGTCGTCCCCCGACGAGCAGAAACCTCGACGCACCGACGCACAGATCCGAGGAGCATTCGTGTCCGCGAGCGCACGACGACGTGAGATCTTCACCCGAGTACTCGCCGCCGGATACATCGACGCAAAGACACTGTCGGCTGCTCTCGATGTCGACTCCTCCACCATCCGGCGCGACCTCGACGCACTGGCGCGCGACGGCAAGGTCGAACGCACCCACGGCGGCGTGAAAGCAATCGACGGCGCCTCGTTCGAAGTCCCGTACGCGCTCAAACAGGACGTGCGCCGGGCAGAGAAGAGGGCGATCGCGTCGGTCGCTGCCGCGCTCGTATCGGACGGCGACAGCGTCGTTCTCGACAGCGGATCGACCACCTACGAAGTCGCGGTCGCGCTGCGGGAGAAGTCGTCGCTGACCGTGCTCACCAATGATCTCCGCATCGCGAAGTTCGTCACGTCGTTCCCCGATGTGCGGCTGCTGGTGTCCGGGGGTGAACTGCTCGACTCCGTCTACACACTGATCGGCGACCATGCGGTTCGGTTCATGTCGCACTATTCGGCGAACTGGGCGTTCCTCGGAGCCGACGCGATCGACCCTGCCGCCGGTATCACCAACAACAACACCCTCGAAGTTCCCATCAAACGCGCCCTGCTTGCCGCCGCCGCACACACGGTCGTCGTCGCCGACCACGCCAAGTTCGGGCAACGCGCCCTTGCGAAGGTGGCCGCGCTCGGCGACGTGGGCACGATCGTCACCGACTCCGGACTCTGTGAGGACCAACGCGACCTCTACGGCGACACACTGGTGATCGCCCAGGTGCCCGCCTCTTCATGACCTGAGACGCCGCCCGGTGTCTGCCGAAAAGAAGAAGACCTCACCGGATTTCGGAACGAGGTGGATCTCTTCGCCGTTCGCAATGGGAGTCCGCCGATCCCACCGCACGACGATCTTGCCCACCCCGACCGCCGGGTCTGCCGATACGGCGTGGACGAACGACTCGGCACCGAGTTCCTCGACCAGCACCGTCCGCACCGTCCACGAACCCCTACGCCACGCGCCGACTGGGGTCCACGATTCCGGCCGTATTCCCAGCACCACCCGGCCCGAGTCGACCGACCGGGGTGTCGGAACCTGCAGCGCACCGAGTGTCGCCGTCCCTTCCTCCACCGGAACCTCGATGAGGTTCATTCCGGGAGAGCCGACAAATCCCGCTACGAAGGTGTTGACGGGATCGTCGTAGAGTGTGCGCGGCGCGTCGACCTGTTGCAGCCGTCCGTCGTCGAGTACGGCGACCCGGTCGCCCATTGTCATCGCCTCGACCTGATCGTGGGTGACGTACACCGTTGTGGTCGCCAGTCGGCGTTGCAGCTCGGCAATCTGGGCGCGGGTGCTCACCCGCAGCTTCGCGTCGAGATTCGACAGCGGCTCGTCCATGCAGAACACCGCAGGGTGACGAACGATGGCCCGCCCCATAGCCACTCGTTGACGTTGCCCACCCGACAGCTTGCCCGGCTTACGATCGAGAAGCACCTCGAGTTCGAGCATTCTCGCAGCCTCGAGTACACGCTTCGTGCGCTCGGGCTTCTTCATTCCGGCGTTCTGCAACGCGAACGCCATGTTCTCTGCGACCGTCATGTTCGGGTACAGCGCGTAGTTCTGAAACACCATCGCCACATCCCGGGCCTTGGGCGGCAATCCCGTCACGTCGCGACCGCCGATCTCGACGCGACCGGAATCGACCGCCTCGAGACCGGCGAGCATACGCAGACTCGTCGACTTCCCACAGCCCGACGGCCCCACCAACACCAGAAATTCGCCGTCCGCGATCTCGAGGTCGAGCGAATCGACTGCCGGGCGGTCCGAACCGGGATAGCGGTGCGTGACGTTCCGGAAACTGATCTGGGCCACTGGGTTGGTTCCTCTATCTGTGAACGTGCACTTACAGGTTGGGGGTGATCTGGCGTTCGATGATCTGCTGCAGCTGGTCCTGGATCTCCCCGAACGTCACGGCGACATCGGCGTTCTGCAGTGCGATCTTCTCGAGACCGGTGCCGATCAGTTGGTCGGCACCCGGCACGAACACGCGGGCGTAGTCCTGCGAGCGAGTGACGGCGAGCTGGTCGACGGCGGTGCGCGCGTTGGGGTTCTCGTCGAGGTACTTTTTCATGTCCGCGTTTTCCACCGCCGACTTGCGCACCGGCATGTAGCCGGTGTTCTGGGAGAAGTACGCGGTGTTGTCGCCATTGGTGACAAAGTCGACGAACTTCAGGGCGTTGGTCTTGCGCTCGTCGGAAATCCCGGACGGGATCGCCAGGCCGGCACCGCCGGTCGGGCATCCGGGCCCGTCGGGTGCCGGCAGGAACGCCGTCCCGAACTCGAACGCGGCGTTGCCGGTGATGCCGGACAGGTCGCCGGTCGAGGCGATCGTGGATGCGAGGAGGCCCGCGGCGAAGTCATTAGCGATGTCGTTCGACACCGACGCGTACTTCTTGGTGTGGATCATGTCTTTCAGGAACGTTCCGGCCTCGATGGTCTTCGGATCGGTGAACTTCAGATCCCAACCGTCGGAGTATGCACCACCGAACGTCCAGATCGGACCCTCGAAAGTCCATCCCAGGTAGTCGGTCGCGTTACCCCAGCCGTGGGCCCACTTGCCGCCGCCGACGACCTCCTGGATTCGAGGACCCCACTCGTCGAATTCGGCCCATGATTCGGGGCCGCGATCGGGCAGTCCGGCCTGGCTCCACACGTCCTTGTTGTAGTAGAAGAGCGGAGTCGAGCGTGCGTAGGGAAGCGCGAAATGGCTTCCTTCGTAGAAATAGTCGGCGAGGAGCGCATCGACGTAATCACCGGTCTCGACACCGACCGTCGAGAACAGATCGTCGAGTGGCGCGATGGCACCCGTGATCGCGTAGTTGAACCACCACACGTCGGACAGGACGATGACGTCCGGCAGGTCACCACCGGACAGTGCCGCGTTGAATTTCTGCGACACCTCTTCGTAGTTCTTGCCACCGTCGATCAGGTTGACCGTCAGATCGGGATTCTGGGCCTGGAAACGGCTGATCAGCTCCTTCTCGATCTCGATGGACTTGCCGGGGTGGTTGGACCAGAAGTTGATGGTGGTGGCGTCGCCGGACGTGGATGAACCCGCTGCACCGGACGAGCCGGACGCATCGCCACCGGTTCCAGCGCACGCCGCGAGCGCCGCGCTCCCCGCGACGAGGCCGGTCAGCCCCAGGAAGCCGCGCCTGTTCATGTTTCTGATGTCGATACCCATTACTACGCTCCCTGAGTGTTCAGCCCTTGACCGCACCGGAGGTGAGGCCCTTGATCATGTGTCGTTGCAGGAGAAGGAAAACCACGAGGATCGGAAGCATGGCGAGCACCGTTCCCGCCATGACCGGACCCCAATTCGTGACGCCGTCGTTGTTCTGAAGCAGCGTCAGTCCGATGGGCAGCGGCGCTACGGATGCGTCGTCCGCCATAAGGAACGGCCAGAGGTACTCGTTCCACTCATTGACGACGGTGATGATCGCGAATGCCACCATCGTCGGACCTGACACCGGAAGCACAACCCGCCACAAGAGCCGAAACGGGCCCGCACCGTCCATCCTCGCCGCCTCGATGATCTCGGCGGGGATCGACAGGAAGTGGTTGCGCATGAGGAAGGTACCGAATGCGACGCCCGCGAGCGGAACTATGATTCCCTGGAATGTGTTGCGCCAACCCCATTCCGCGACCAGCGCGTAATTGGAGATGACGGTGATCTGGTTGGGCACCATGAGCGCGGCGATGATGCCGAGGAACACGATGTTCTTGCCGGGGAACCGCACAAACACCAATCCGTACGCACTGAACACGCCGAGCACGAATTTCACGCCCGCGAGGACCGACGTGATGATCACCGAGTTGCGGAAGAACGCCCCGAAATCGACAGAGTGGACGGCCTCGGAGTAGTTCTGGGGGTGGAACACCGACGGCCACCAAGTCACCGGGATGGTGTAGATGTCGGGGCGCTCCTTGAAGGAGGTCACTACGATCCAATACAGAGGCAGCCCCACGATGATCAGGACGCACACCATCGCGGCGTAGCCGAAGACCTTCACCAGACGTTCGCGTCGCTCGTGGCTGCGTGCGTACACCGGCTCGGGTTCGACGAGGGTGGCGGGAGGGTCGGCAAGCGCAGTCACTTCTGGTCACCTCGATCCATGATGCGGACCTGGTAGACGGTCACCACGAGCAATGCGAGGAACATGATGGTAGCGACCGTCGCTCCGTAGCCGGCGCGGAAATTGCGGAAGGATTCGTCGTAGATCTGGTACACCATCGTGGTGGTGCCGGTGCCGAGGGGGCCGCCGCGAGTCATCACGTTGATGATGTCGAATACCTGTAATGAGTTGAGCAGCACTGTGATCGACAGGAAGTATGTGGTCGGACGCAGCTGCGGCAGGATGACCCTGCGGAAGGTGGTCCACCCGGACGCCCCGTCGATCGCCGCGGCCTCGTTCAATTCGGGACGCAGTCCCTGCAGCGCGGCAAGATAGATGACGAACGTATACCCGAGGTTCTTCCACAGGTAGGTGATGGTGATCATCACCATCGCCCACGTCGGGTCCTGATAGAAGTTGGGCGACTCGATCCCGATCCGGGCCAGAACGTCCTGGACGAGACCGAAGTTCGGATCGAAGACGAACTGGAAGGCGACCCCGACAGCGGCACCGGAGATAACGAACGGTGCGAACAGCGCAGAGCGGACGATGTTGCGGCCGAGTAGCTTCCGATCGAGAAGCAGAGCGAGACCGAGCCCGAGTAGCATCGAGCCGACGACGGCGGCAGTTGTGAAGGCAATCGTGTTGCCGACGATCTGCCAGGTATCGGATCGACCCCACCATTCGCGATAGTTGTCGAATCCGATGAACGTCGACGTAGGACTCGAGATGTTCCACTCGAAGAACGAGAGCCGGATGTTGTCCACCAGGGGTCGATAGGTGAACAGGATCAGCAGCGCGACGTTGGGGCCGACGAGCACCGCGAACAGCGCGTAGTCGGTCCACGGACGTCCGCGTAGACCGCGGGTCGTCTGCGGCAGTGTTCGTTCCGGACTCGATGGCACCGAGGCAGTCTGGACGTCACCGGCGAACACATGGTTACGACAAGACGACGCCCCCTACCCTTCGGAGCGAATGTATCGTCAGTTCGGCCTATCGAGACGAAGGATACATTCGCTCACCCTGGGTAGGGGGCGGACGTGGAGCTGAAGTTCAGTGCTCGCTAGAGGTTCCAGTCTCCGAGCCCGTCCCAGCCGTTGAGGACGCCACCCGCGGTGTTCTGCACGATCACCGGGTCGCCCTTGCGTGCGTTCTCGTAGAACCACTGGCCGTCTGCGGTGCTCACGTTCAGGCAGCCGTGGCTGGTGTTCGTGTTGCCCTGCGCCCATTCCGACCACGGGGCGGCGTGGAGGAAGATGCCGCTGTTGGACATCCGTGTCGCGTACTCGACGTAGGTGCGGTAGCCCTCGGGATCATCGACCGGCACACCGTACGTGGACGAGTCCATATACATGTCGCGGAACTTGTCGCCGACAATGTACGTGCCGTTCGGAGTTTCGTAGCCGGGCTTGCCGAACGAGGTCGGCATGGTCCGGACCACTTCACCGTTGCGAGTGACGGTGATCGTCTTGGTGTTGTCGTCAGCCACGGTCACGAGCGAGTCGCCGATCGTGAACGACGAGTGCGCACCACCCGCCCGAACATCAACGGTGGTGTGCGCAGGCCAGAACTCGTACGGCTTCCACCGCACCTGCTGGTCCGACGCCCAGTAGAAGTGCCCGTCGACAGCCGGCTCCGAAGTGATCTTGATTGCGCGTTCGGCGGCAGCGCGGTCTCCGACCGCTTCGCCGAATCGGATGATGATGGGCTGCGCGACGCCTACCGTTTCACCGGAGGACGGGTTCAGGGACGGATCCGAGAACGGTGCCGCCGGCTCCGGCGCCTGCGGGATCGGGAGTTGCGGTGCGCCCGGGATCGACGGCGCGAGACCTTCGATCAGCTCTTCGACGCTCGGCACCTCCGGGCCGCCCGGCCACAGCGGCGCGGCGGCCGCGGGGCCGGCCATTGCGAGCGCGACTGCGCCGGCGCCCGTGAGAGCGGCGACGAAGCGGCCGATCCGGCGCGTGGCACGGTGACGGCCCTTGGGCATGGACTGACTCACAGACATCGACAAGTTACCCATCGTTCGACGGTGCGTCGCGTATTCACATCCCCGACCGCGGCGCTGGCGTACCCCGTCATTACACACACCGACCCGACGTCGAGCAATTCGGGCAGTGGAACGGCTGTGCCGTTCGCTCCCGGGAAGGAGACGAACGGCACAGCCGTTCAGTGCGGTGGAGACAGCGCGGTTCAGGCGTCAGGCCTCGACGCCGCGAGCATTTCCTCGATCGAGACGAACTTCAGACGCGGGCGCCCGGCGGCCTTCCCACGTGCACGTTCCTGCTTGTCGATGGCCTGCCAGCCCTTGTAGTCGACGTACTCGGGGCGACGTTCGGCGATCAGCGCATCGAGTTTCTCCCGATCCGCGACAGGTTCAGCGAGGCGACCTGCGATGAAATCGTCGACGAGTTGCGCGACGGTCTCGGCCGAGCACTGTTTGTTGGTGCCGATGACACCGCTCGGGCCTCGCTTGATCCAGCCCGCCGTGTAGACGCCGGGAACGGGGTTGCCGGCGTCCAGGTCGACGACCTTGCCGGATTCGTTCGGGATGACACCTTTCTTCTCGTCGAAAGGCAGGCCGTCGACAGGGGTGCCGCGGTATCCGATCGAGCGGAGTACGAGGCCGGTCGTGAGCGTTTCGGTCTCGCCGGTGGGGCGGGCGTCCAGCCTGCCATCGGACTCGACGAGTTCGTTGCGTTCGAGGGTGATCGACTCGACCTTGCCCTCGCCGGTGATCTCGACGGGAGACGCGAGGTACCGCAGCACGATGCGCTTGTTGTCAGGGTTCGGGGTGTTCTGTGCGTACCCTTCGACCTGCCGCATCTTGAGAGCGATCCGAGGCTCGACCTCGGGGTCGTCGAGGACGGCCTGACTGGCCGCATCGAGTTCGATCTCGGTCGGATCGACGATGACGTCGATACCGTGGAGCTGCCCGAGAGCGAGCAGTTCGGGATTGGTGTACGCGGCCTGGATCGGGCCGCGACGACCGACGACGACAACCTCTCGAATGTTCGAGTTCCGCAGTGCCTCGACGGCGTGCTCGGCAATGTCGGTGCGAGCGAGGTCGTCGGGGTTCATGACCAGGGCGCGTGCGACATCGAGTGCGACGTTGCCGTTGCCGATGATCACTGCGCGCTCCCCGGACAGGTCGAACTGCCGGTCGGCGTAGTCGGGGTGGCCGTTGTACCAGGCGACGAATTCGGTGGCGGCGTGCGACCCTGCGAGGTCTTCACCGGGCACACCGAGGTGACGGTCGCTCGATGCGCCGACCGCGTAGATCACAGCGTGGTGGTGCGCGAGGAGTTCGTCGTGGGTGATGTGCGTGCCGACCTCGACGTTGAACCAGCACTGGGTGTTCTTGTGACCGATGGCACTCCGGAAGACGTCGCCGACGCCCTTGGTGGTCTGATGGTCCGGCGCGACACCGGCGCGAACCAGTCCGTACGGGGTGGGCAGACGGTCGAACATGTCGACCCGGACACTCGAGTGGGAGACGAGCTCCTGCGCCGCGTAGCACGCGGCCGGGCCGGACCCGACGATCGCGACGCGCAGGATTCCGAGGTCGGCCGGGATCTTCTTGCGGCTACGCAGCTCCGGCCAATCGGGGCCGATCGGGTATCGCTCGTAGTACGCGGCGTTGATCTCGAGGTACGGCTCCTGCTCGGGTGTGATCTCGTTGTCGGCAAAGATTGCGTCGACCGGGCACTCATCGACGCAGGCCCCGCAGTCGATGCAGGTCTCCGGGTCGATGTAGAGCATTTCCGTCGTTGCGAACGGTGCCTCGTCGGGGGTCGGGTGTATGCAGTTGACCGGGCAGACTTCGACACACGAGACGTCGTTGCAACATGCCTGGGTGATCACATAAGCCACTTCGCTACCTGCCTGAGAGTGCCGGTTGGGGTCGTCGAAACCCCAGACTATAACACGTTATAGATTTGGTCGAGAATCACATTATCCAAATCTTACCAGGCGGCTATCAAACACGAGAATGTGCTATTCGGACAATTCCTCACCGGACTCGATCCGGAAGCCGATCTTGAGCGTAACCTGCGTGTGAGCGACAGCACCATCATCGATGTGACCACGCGTATTGACCACCTCGAACCACTCGAGGTGGCGCGTCGTCTCTCCGGCCCGCGCCACCGCCTTGGCGATCGCGTCATCCACCCCCACCGCCGAAGATCCGACCACCTCGATCACTCGGTACACATGGCTCATCACGGCGCTCCTCACGTATCGGCACAGGTGGTGCAGGGCACTGATGCCCTGCAACGGATACTGCCCGCCTCGCCCACCCTTCGGGCCGGAACGGGAATCTGCGCCGTCGGTACGGAGTGTGGTGCTACGCCTTCCTGGCCAGGTCGCGCGCCTGCGCCCCGAGCCGTGCCAGGCGCAGATCTCCGAGCGGGATCGGCCCGGAACCGAGCCGGTTCGTGGTGAACGCGAGCGCCAGACCCGAGTCGAGGTCGGCGAACGCTCCCGAACCGCCCACTCCGTAGTGTCCGAGCGCGCCTCGCGGACGCTCGGTGCTCGCGAACACGGGCTGGTGATATCCGAGTCGCCACGCCATCGGGACACCGAGAACATAGTCGTGGCTGCGACGGCGCACCTTGTTCAGCTCGGCGATAGTCCCGGGATCCAGGAACCGCCGGCCGTCGAGCACACCCCCGGCCGCGATCGCCCCGTACATCCGTGCGAGCGAACGCGCCGTGAACACCCCGTTCCACCCGGGCATCACCGCATCATGCACCGCAGGATCACGGACGAGATCGTCGAACCCTTCGGGCATCCCTGCCTCTGCGAGCCCGCGCGTCGGCCCGATCCTCGACAGCACCGCCGCGCTCATTCCCCAATTCAGGCCCATCGGATTGATCCGGGGAAACAGCGGTGCGATGCGGTGTCGTTCGCTGTCGGGAACCCGGTACCAGAAGTCGCCGATCCCCAAGGGCGTGGCAATCTCCTCTTCGACAATGTCGACGAACGGCTTCCCGGTGACCCGCGACGCGATCTCCGCGACCAGCCAGCCGTAGGTCACGGCGTGGTAGCCCGACCCGCGATGGCGACGCGCGTCGGGACGCGCGGCGGCGAGCGCGGCGACGGTCCGGTCGTAGTCGAGAATTCCGTGGGTGCCGGGTACGAGACCGCGAACCCGGTGCAATCCAGCACTGTGGGTCATCACCTCGGCGACGGTGATGGACCCTTTGCCTGACGCCGCGAACTCCGGCCAGTACTGCGCCACCGGGGCGAAGTAGTCGATCAGACCGCGTTCGGCGAGTCTGTGTACGACGGTCGAGGCCACGCCCTTGCCTGTCGAGAACGACAGCGACATCGTGTCGCGGGCCCATCGCCGGTTGCGATCGGCCCAGCCCGCCCACACATCGAGCACTTTTTCACCGTGCAGGTACGCGGTGAGCGCTCCGCCACCGTGCTGCGACTCCCTGAAGAGCGCGAAGAATCGGTCGGCGAGCGGCAGGAACCGAGGATCGACGTGCATCGCGGTCGGGGGCAGTTCCCCAGCGCTGCGCACGCATGAAACCTGGTCGCGGTCGATCGTCTGGACGCTCATGGCACCTCCGCTCGAGTGTTTCCGACACGTTACGGGTCGGGTCGACTCCGGGGAAGCGCCTACATTCAGTTTGTCGGCAGTCCGAGCGGTCGGCAGTCCGAGTGCTCTACTGTCTACGGCAATTCGTCGGGCTGCGGCATCGTCGTGTAGCTGAACGTTCCGAACACGACGCAGCCCTGACCGGTCGTGAGGTTCGCCGCCAGTGCCGTATCGCCGACACAGAGGACCGGATCGGTGGCGTCGCCGATGAATGCCTGCGACCCCGGCCCGGTCGCGACCAACGCGACACCCGGCTGATCGAGGACACCGAGTGCAAGCGATTCCGCGCCCACGCCCACTGCGGCAAGCACCCCTCCGGCACTCTCGGCCGCTCCGACACCACCGTCGAGGCCGACAGCCCCGACCCGCGCGTCCCCGCGGGAATCGGCGAATCCCACCCCGCCGCCCGCATAGCTCCACGCACCTCCGGGGCCCTCGGTGTTCGCACCGCATGCTTCGGCCCCGAGAACCTCGACGGATTCCATCGGGGCACCGGGAGGGGCAGAGCAGGTCAACGACTGCGCGGGCGCAGCAGACAGCAGCGCTCCACCGAGCACCGCGGCCAGAATCGCCCCCACTGCCGACACCCGCCCGGACATTCTGACCAAGGTCACCACCGCAACCCTCCAAACGCTGAAGACGATCCACCTCACCCATGAGAGAGTCTAAAGAAGTTCGACTAGGCGCGCTCCGCGGTGCGACGACAGAAGGTATCGGTCAGCCTCGCGTCCGCCGGTCTACCTGCTGTTCGAGTCCCGGTCGCGGCTCGGTTGCACCCGCTTCGGTTCGCCCGGCATCTTCGGATGATTCGGCGGGTACGGCAGATCACCGAGCCCGGCATCCTCGTCGCGATCGGCCATCTCGAGAAGAACATCGAGCGGATGCGCGGCGGCGTCGAGCCCGGCCATCGGATCGGGTCGCCGGGCCAGCAACTCCGGCACCGTCGCAATCGTGAAATCGTCCGGTTCGGCGTCGGCGAGTTCGTCCCATGTCAGCGGTGTCGATACTGTCGCGATCGGGGTTCGCCGCACCGAATACGCCGACGCGATGGTCTTGTCGCGCGCGTTCTGATTGAAATCGAGGAAGATGCGTTCGCCACGCTCTTCCTTCCACCACGCGGTCGTCGCGCGGTCACCGCTGCGCCTCTCCACCTCCCGCATCAACGCGATTCCGGCACGCCGTACCCCGACGAAATCCCATTCCGGCACGATCCGCAGATAGACATGGAGACCCCGGCCACCCGAGGTCTTCGGGAAGCCTGTCAATCCCAACTCGTCGAGCAGCGGACGCACCACGTCGAGCGCGACCGCGCGGGCGTCGCCGAAATCCGTCCCCGGTTGTGGATCGAGATCGATTCGCAGCTCGTCGGGCCGGTCGGTGTCGCCGCAGCGGACGGCCCACGGATGGAATGTCACGCACCCGAGGTTCGCAGCCCACACCACATCCGCCGCCGACCGCACTCGTAGCGCATCGGCCGTCCGGCCGGACGGAAAGGTGATCTCGCACGTCGCGACATGATCGGGCCGTTTCGCGGGTGCGCGCTTCTGATAGATCTCCTCACCCTCGATGCCGTCGGGAAAGCGCTGCAGGTGGGTGGGGCGGTCTCGGAGCGCATCGAGAAGCGGTGCACCCGCAGTCGTCGTGAGCGCACGGTAGTACTCGACGAGATGACGTTTGGTACCGCCTTCCGCGCCGAGCCTCGGGAAGTAGATCTTGTCCGGGTTCGACAATCGCACGGGCACGCCGTCGACGTCGAGTTCTTCCGCAGGAGATCGTTTCGCTGTCGCCACCGTCAGGTCTCCGTCCGGTCCAGTACATCGGCAAGGTCGTAGCGCACAGGCACCTCGAGTTGGTCGTACGTGCAGCTCTGCGGGTCGCGGTCGGGTCGCCAGCGGAGGAATCTGGCCGCGTGCCGGAACCGCAGCGCCGTCTCCAGGGTTCCCTCCATCTGGTCGTACGCGACTTCGAGTACCCGCTCCGGACGCAACGGGACCCAGCTGCGGTCGGCCGCCGAGCGCCATCTCGTCTGTTCACCGTCGGCGACCACGTCGTCACCCACACGCAGCGGTTGCAGCTCGGCGAGCAATTCCTGACGCCTGACCGTGGTGAATGCGGATGCGCCACCGACCATGGCGAGGTCGTCGCCGTGATACAACCCCAGCAACAGTGAGCCGACGCCGTCGATGCTCTTGTGCTTGCGGTATCCGACGAGCACGCAGTCGGCGGTGCGGGCATGTTTGAGCTTGATCATGTCGCGCTTGTCGGGGCGATAGATGCCGTCGAGTTTCTTCGCGACCACGCCGTCGAGACCCGCGCCTTCGAACTCCTCGAACCAGCGCATTGCCGTTGCCGCGTCGGTGGTTGCGGCGGTCACATGACAGCTCGACCCGCCGCCGACAGACTGCTGCAGCCGCGCACGACGCTCGGCGAACGGCTCCCCCATGAGGTCGTCGTCGCCGAGAGCGAGCACGTCGAATCCGATGAATTGCGAGGGAGTTTCTTCCGCGAGCATCGCGACACGACTCGCCGCCGGATGGATCCGCTCCGACAGAGCCTGCCAATCGAGACGGGTACGCCCGTCGCGTTCACGCGGCACGACGATCTCGCCGTCGACCACACAGCGGTCGGGGAGTTCGGCCCGCACCCGTTCGACGAGCTCCGGAAAATACCGGGCGAGGTCCTTACCGCTACGCGATGCGAACACCACCTCGTCCGCATCACGAAACACTATGGCCCGGAAGCCGTCCCACTTCGGCTCGTAGGACCACTGCGCCGCACCGGAATCCGGTTGGCTCGGCACCGTCGATGAGGCTTTCGCAAGCATGGGCTCTATCGGTGGAACGACAGGCAGATCCATGACCCACATCGTTGCATCCGGATTCTCCACGCGTGCGAGTTGCGCTCGATCTGCCTCTCGGTCGGCCCACTTCACCACTACAGCAGAAACCTATGACGTCGATCACAAAGACACCATTACGCGAGGTCGGAGGCGATGTTGGGGAACCTCGGCGCGAATGGAACGCCGCCATTCCGTACTCTCTGCAGCCATGATCACTCTTCGCCGTGCAGCCGGCATCGCTGCCGCGGCCGTTGCCGCAGTGTCGTTGATCGTCGGGTGTTCGAACGATGTCGAGTTCCGGGCTGTGCCCGAAGCCGGCTCGTCGGCGACCTCGACAACCGCATCGCCGACGACCCCCAGCACCTCACGCACGACCACCTCGGCGCCGTCCACGACCTCGGGCAGCCCGTCCGCGTCCGATCTCGATCTGGAGGTCGACGCCGAAGTCGGCGACTGCGTCCTGCTCGGCGGCACGGTCGACGATGCGACGATCGAGGAGGCAACCTGCGGCAGCTTCGACTCCAACTACCTCGTGGTCGACATCGTGGCGACGAGCGACGAGTGCAACTCCGACCAGTCCTACTACGAGTCCATCCGCGGCAACGAACTCGGTGCCTTGTGTCTGGATATCGATTGGCAGGTCGACGACTGCATGGATCTCGGCGGCGAAGACCCGAAGCGGATCTCCTGCTCGGACACGGCCGTCGAGGGTGAGATGGTCACAGAGATCCTCGAAGGCACCACCGACGTCAACGGGTGCTCGATCTCCGACAGCGGGTTCGTCTACGAGGAGCGCGAGATGGTCGTGTGCGCGGACTCGTTCTGACCGATGCGGCGCCATCCTGCCCGCGCGGCGGGACATGTCGGTGCCGGCAGACACAATGCCGGATGAACCACCGACCACGTCGATCGAACGGATAGGGGACCGCATGACGCCCTGGCCCGACCGCCCCCTCTGTGCGTTCGACCTCGAAACCACCGCTCGTGACCCGAGAGAGGCCCGCATCGTCAGCGCGTGTGTCGCGACGTTCGATGGCGAGCACATCCACTCCCGCACGTGGTTGCTCGATCCGGGCATCCCCATCCCCGCCGAGACCATCGCCATCCACGGCATCACCGACGAACTTGCCCGCACCCGAGGTATGGACTACCGGGCGGGTTATCTCGAGATCCGCGAAGCGCTGATCGACGCGTGGGCGCTCGGACACATCGTCGTCGCATTCAACGCCAGCTACGACCTGACGGTGATGGACGCCGAAGGGAAACGGCTCGGGCTACCCGCGCTCGCATTCGGGCTCGTCGCCGATCCGTACGTCATCGATCGTGAGATGGACCGCACGCGGCCGGGCAAGCGCACGCTCGCGGCGGTGTGCGACGCGTACGGGGTGACGTTGTCGTGCGCGCACGAGGCCGAGGCGGATGCACTCGCCGCGGGGCACCTCGTGCGTGCACTCGTCACCCGTTTCCCGCAGCTCGCCGAACTCGACATCATGGCCGATCAGGCCGCGTGGCATGCCGAGCGACAGCGGAACTTCGCCGAGTACCTGGAAGGTCTCGGCCGCGACACCACCGACGTGGACGGCGGTTGGCCGCTGCGTGGTGCGTCGCGCGTCGACCTACTCGAACGCCCCTCGAACGCCGTCGCCGAGCCGGGGACAACCCGGCTCCAGCGGCGCGTCCGGGACTTCTTCCAGCGGTTTCGTCGCCGGTAGCGCCGAGTCAGATCCCACGCCCGGGGTTGAGGATCGCGGTGGGGTCGAACGCGGTCTTCACCTTGCTCATCAGTTCACGCTCGACCGACCCCACCATCTGCTCGAGGTACGGCTCCTTGAGGACTCCGATTCCGTGCTCGCCGCTGATCGATCCGCCCAGTGCCAGACATTCCGCCACCATGTCGTCGAATGCCAGCCGTGCGCGTCGAGTGTGGTCGTCGTCGCTTGCGTCGAACACGATGGTGGGGTGGAGGTTGCCGTCGGCTGCATGACCGAAAGTGCCGATCACGAGACTGTACTTCTCAGCGATTCGCTCGATTCTCGACAGCATCTCGGGCAGCCGCGGGACGGGAACCGCGAGATCGTCGAGCAGGGTGCTGCCCTGCCGTTCGAGCGCGGTCAACGCGACGCGGCGAGCCTGCATGAACTCTTCGCCTTCGACCGGGTCGTCGGTGTCGTACACCTCGGTTGCCCCGATCTCCGTGCACACCGTGACACACGTCTGAGCCTCCACACCGGCATCTCTGCCGTCGCACTGGATGAGTAGCAGGGCACCGGCGGATTCGTCGAGGCCCATGTGCGTCATCTCGTTGACCGCGCTGATGGTCGTGCGGTCCATCAGTTCGAGCAGGCAGGGTTCGGCACGGTCGCGGATGGCCAGTACCGCGTCGATGGCCTGGGCCGTCGACGGGAATGCCGCGACGACCGTCGACGCCGCGGTGGGCGCCGCCCTGAGCCGCATGGTGGCCTCGACGATCACGGCGAGTGTCCCCTCCGACCCGACGAGCAACTGGGTGAGGTTGAGACCGGCAACGTTCTTCCTGGTCACTGCGCCGGTGTGGATGATGCGCCCGTCGGCGAGTACCGCTTTGATCCTGGCCACATGATCGGCGGTGACTCCGTACTTCGCGCAGCACGTGCCACCCGCGTTCGTTGCGAGGTTGCCGCCGATGGTCGAGATTCCGCGGCTTCCGGGGTCGGGCACGTACCAGAGTCCGTGTTCGGCGACCGCGGCCGCGAGGTCGCCGTTGATCACGCCCGGTTGCACCGTTGCGGTCCGTGCGGCCGTGTCGATGTCGAGGATCTCGTTCAGCTTCTCGACGCTGAGCACAATGCATCCGTCGAGTGCGTTCGCGGCCCCGGCCAGGCCGGTTCCTGCGCCGCGCGTCACCACGGGCACATGGTGCCGGTGGGCCCATTTCAGCGTTTCGGCCACGTCGTCGGTATCGCGTGCCCGCACGAGCGCCAGCGGCATCCCGGCCTCGGTCAGGAGCGACTGGTCGCGCCGGTACGCGAGCATCCGATCCGGGTCGGTGACGAGCGCGTCGCCGAGTGAGTCGTGCAGGTCTTCGACGTTCACGGAACCAGCCATTGCTGAATTGTCAGACAAGTACACTCGACAGTCAAGAAGTCGGGCGCTCGGGGGCGTGGAAGAATCGCGCACCGATTCGGCGGTGGAACGGAGGAACCGGAGATGGCGGGACGGGTCAAATCCCTGTCGATCGTCGATGCACTCACTGCGGAATTGCGGGGACGCCTGTTCTCCGGCGAGCTCACGCAAGACGACACACTGACCGAAGCCGAAGTGTCACGGGTCTACGAAGTGGCCCGGCCGACGGCGAAAGCGGCCATCGAAAAACTCGTCGGCGAGGGGCTCCTCCAGCGCAGCGCCCACAAGACCGCCCGCGTACCGATACTGGGCCCCGACGACGTCCGCGACATCTACCGTACCCGCGCGCACCTCGAAATCACAGCACTGCGCTACCTGGCACACGAATCACGCATTCCCGACTCCGCCGTCACCGCCAACACCGAGATCTCCCTGATGATCGACAGTGCACCGCTGTCGATCATCGAACCCGACATGCGCTTCCACACGTCGCTGGTGGACGCGATGGGAAGCCCCCGGACGAGCAGGATGTTCGGTTCGCTCGTCTCCGAGGTGCGATTGTGCATGGTCCAGGTTCAGGGCCACCACCTGCTGACCACCGCGAGCATCACCGCCGAACACCGGCAGATCCTCGATGCGGTGGCCTCGGGAGACGGCGAACTGGCGGTCTCGATCCTGACCGACCACCTCGGTCGCGCGCGTGAACGCCTGGTCGCGGCGCTCGGAGGAACGCCGGGCGCGGAAGCCGGACTTCCCGACCGGACGACTCAGAGCAATATTCCTTGACGACGCGCTTCGACAACAGCTTCGTGACGGCTGCGCACCTCGAGTTTCGCCAGGGTATTGCGCATATAGCTCTTCACCGTTTCGAGACTCAGTGAGAGGCGTTCGGCAATCTCGGCATTGCGGCAGCCCAGGGCGACATACTCGAGCACATCCCGTTCACGTGCCGTCAAATGGACCATCGGACTGCATGAATCGGCACCGCCGAGCGCCCGCAGCTTGTCCTCGATCCCGCTGAGTCGCGCTTCGAGGTCCGGGTCGTTCGTCGCTTCCGCAATTCCGCGCAGTTCGAGACAACTCTCGGTGACCGTGTCCGAAACCGCCCGCGACAACCCTTCGGCCGGCGAACGGTCGCCGACACTACCGAGCAGCGCCAACCGACGATCGACCTCATCGCGGATCTCGATCTCCCGCGCAAACGCTCGCGCCGCCGTCATGAGTTTCTCGGTGACAACGTCACCGATAGGCAAAGGCGTTCGAAGACCGCCGTACATTGCCGCGCGGGTCCGTCCACGCACGACGACGGGTACCACCAGCAGCGACTCGATACCTTCGCCGGCGACCGGCCTGTCGTAGTCATGGGTGATGCGCGGAGACGTGAAGTAGTCGGCGACCGCGCCGGGTCGCTGCTCAGCGATCGCCTTGCCGCCGAGTCCGCGCTCCGAGCTGATCACGAGGTTGCGCAGAACCCGGCTCCGGGTGCCGGCGAAACCAGACAACACCAGGTCCGCGCCGTGCACGGTACCGCCGAACAGCACAGGAAGATCCGTCGCCTGTTTCAGAGAACGCAGCTCGGCACGCAATGTGTCGACATCACTCGGTCGGAGCAGGTCGGTACCGGGCGGCCGGGCCGCGTCTGTATGGCGTCTGCCACTCATACGTCGAACCTCTCCACTCGCCGCTCCGAACACCCACTTCCTAGGGTAGCGGCGCCGATCTGGTGATTCGTAACCTCCACTGAACCCGGTGTTGCAACACTCACACACGACGACAGTCTCGACGCCTCCGGAGGTTTTCCGTGTCCACCGCACTCGACCACTCTGCCGCGACCGCCAATTACAGTCAGCTCAGCCCGCTGCGCTTCCTCGAACGCTCGGCGTCGGTGTTCCCTGATCGCACCGCAATCATCTACGGCGACCGCCGGTATACATATGCGGAGTTCGCCGAGGAGACCCAACGGCTCGCACGCGTCTTGAAAAGCCGGATCCGGCCCGGTGACCGTGTGGCCTACCTGACGCCGAACGTACCCGAAACACTCATCGCGCATTTCGCGGTACCGCTCGCAGGCGGTGTACTCATCGCCCTGAACTCGCGGCTCGCCGGTCCGGAACTCGACTACATTCTTGCTCACGCGGAGGCATCGCTGCTCTTCGTCGATTCAGAGTTCGTGGGCTCGCTCACCAGTGTCGATGTCCCGACGCTCACCGACATCATCGAGATCCCCGATCCGGCGGCACCCGCGCCCGCGGTTCCCGACGGCGTCGTCACCGCGCGGTACGACGAGTTCCTCGCACGTGCCGACTCCCTCGACGACACCCCACTGCCATGGAGTGTCGACGACGAGCTCGGCGTCATCACGCTCAACTACACCTCGGGCACCACCGGTAAGCCGAAGGGCGTGATGTATTCGCACCGCGGCGCCTACCTCAACTCGCTCGGCGAGACGTTCCACAACGGATTCACCGGGCAGAGCAAGTATCTGTGGACGCTGCCGATGTTCCATTGCAACGGCTGGTGCACGCCGTGGGCGGTCACCGCTGCGGCAGGCACTCATATCTGTCTGCGCGCGGTGCGGGCCGACGCGATCTGGGATGCCATCGACAACCTCGGTGTGACCAACCTGTGCGGTGCACCCGCAGTGTGTTCGACCATCGCGAACGCCGAGCAGGCGCACTCACTCGACCGGCCGCTGCACATCACCACCGCTGGTGCACCGCCGTCACCGACGGTGATCGCACAACTCGAATACATGGGCATCACGGTCGTGCACGTATACGGCCTGACCGAGGTGTACGGGCCCTACACGATCTGTGAATACCAGGACTCTTGGGACGACAAGAGCGGTGAGGAGCGGGCCGCATTGTTGTCGCGCCAGGGTGTCGGCATGGTGCAGGCCGAAACCGCACGCGTGGTCGACGAGAACATGAACGACGTACCCCCCGACGCCGAGACGATGGGCGAGATCGTGCTGCGCGGCAACAACGTCATGCTCGGCTACTACAAAGATCCCGATGCCACCGCAGAGGCATTCGCCGGCGGCTGGTTCCACACCGGCGACCTCGGCGTCATGCATCCGGACGGATACATCCAGCTCAAGGACCGCGCCAAGGACATCATCATCTCCGGCGGAGAGAACATCTCGACGGTCGAGGTGGAGCAGGCGATCATGGCGCATCCCGCAGTGATCGACGTCGCGGTGGTCGGCGTCCCCGACGAGAAGTGGGGTGAGCGGCCGAAGGCATTCGTGATCCTCAAACCCGCACAGTCTGTCACCGCAGACGACATCATCGCCCACACCCGCAGCCTGCTCGCCGGGTACAAGGTGCCCCGCGACATCGTCTTCCCGCTCGAACTGCCGCGCACCTCCACTGGCAAGATTCTCAAATTCGAACTCCGCGCTACGGAAACCACCCAGTCCTGACAACACTCCCGCGGCCACGTTGGATACTCGGTAGTTATGTCGCACGGAACAGTCCCCGCCCGTCGTTCCGAACCAACGGGACCTGACCCCGCACAGTTCCGGGTGCACGTGGTGTCACAGGCCATCAGGTTGTTCTCGCAGCACGGCTACGAATCGACGACGGTAGAACAGATCGCAGCGGCCGCGGGAGTATCTCGTCGCACGTTCTTCCGACAGTTCCGCTCCAAGGAGGACGTGATCTTCGCCGATCACGAGTCGCTGCTCGAGCAGGTGGCGGAATACCTGTCGCGCGACTTCGACGATCCGTGGTCTGCCCCGTGCGACGCGGCACAGCTCGTGTTCGGATCCTTCCGCGACCGGCGGGACCTGTCGGTGTGGCGGTACCGGGTCGTGCAGCGGGTACCCGCGCTGCGCGAACGCGAACTCGTGATGACGTACCGCTACGAGCGGTTGTTCACGGACTTTCTGCGCCAGGCGGTGCCGGGTGAGAAGCCCATCCGGATCGTGAGCTTCGCCGCGGCGGTGACCTCGGCCCACAACTTCCTGCTGCGGGCGATGATCCGCGGCGACGACACCGCAACCGCGGCGGTCCTCGACCGGGAGTTGTACGAGATCAGACGCACGTTCGGAGTGGTTCCGGGCGCCGACCCCACCTCGCCACACGAGGCACCGCGTGCCGTGACAGTGGTGACCTATCCAGTGGGGACACCCCCCGCCGACGTCGCCGAGGAAGTCCGCCGCACCCTCGGCGGCTGAGGACCGCGAAACGCGGACCGCGGGTTGCGCCGATCTCCTCCGCAGACGTTGACCTGGCACTCAGTGCCGTGGTTAGAATTGAATGATTCCCCGACGTTGCGCCCGCACAGCCCGCTAGGGTAGGCGCAGATCCACCACTTGGTCTGGCACCGCGTGCCGATTGGAGTTCGACCTCATGGCCCTCAACGCCGATTTCGATCTGTTCAAGCTCAGCGAAGAACACGACGCGCTGCGCGAGGCGATCCGCGCTCTCTCCGAGAAGGAGATCGCCCCCTATGCGAAGGATGTAGACGAGAACTCCCGCTTTCCTCAGGAAGCACTCGACGCACTCAACAAGTCCGGCTTCAACGCCATCCACGTCCCTGAGCAATTCGACGGTCAGGGCGCAGACTCCATCGCCGCGTGCATCGTGATCGAGGAAGTCGCCCGCGTGTGCGGCTCCTCGTCGCTGATCCCGGCCGTCAACAAGCTCGGCACCATGGGACTGATCTTGCGCGGCTCCGATGAACTCAAGGCGAAGGTGCTGCCGGACCTGGTCAACGGCGCGATGGCGTCGTACGCGCTGTCCGAGCGTGAGGCCGGCTCCGACGCCGCGTCCATGCGTACCCGCGCGAAGGCAGACGGCGACGACTGGCTCCTCAATGGTTCCAAGTGCTGGATCACCAACGGCGGTAAGTCCACCTGGTACACGGTCATGGCCGTGACCGATCCCGACAAGGGCGCCAACGGCATCTCGTCATTCATGGTCCACAAGGACGACGAGGGCTTCGTCGTCGGCCCCAAGGAGAAGAAGCTCGGTATCAAGGGTTCACCCACCGCCGAGTTGTACTTCGAGAACTGCCGCATTCCTGGCGACCGCATCGTCGGCGAACCGGGCACCGGCTTCAAGACAGCTCTGGCGACCCTCGATCACACCCGCCCGACCATCGGTGCGCAGGCCGTCGGCCTCGCCCAGGGCGCACTCGACGCCGCGATCGCCTACGTCAAGGATCGCAAGCAGTTCGGCAAGCCGATCTCCGACAACCAGGGCGTACAGTTCATGCTCGCCGACATGGCGATGAAGGTCGAGGCCGCCCGCCTGATGGTCTACACCTCGGCCGCTCGTGCCGAGCGCGGCGAAGGCAACCTCGGCTTCATCTCGGCCGCCGCCAAGTGCTTCGCCTCCGATGTCGCCATGGAGGTCACCACCGATGCCGTTCAGCTGTTCGGCGGCGCCGGCTACACCACGGACTTCCCCGTCGAGCGCATGATGCGCGATGCCAAGATCACGCAGATCTACGAGGGCACCAACCAGATCCAGCGCGTCGTCATGTCGCGCGCTCTGCTTCGCTGACACAGGTCGGTTAGGTTTGGACCAGCTCGAACATCACACTGATCAGGAGTCTTCATAGTGGCTGTGGAAAAAGTAGGAGTCATCGGCGGCGGCACCATGGGTGCCGGTATCGCAGAGGTGTGCGCGAAAGCCGGTAGCGACGTGCTCGTCAAGGAGACGACCGAGCAGTTCGCCGAGGCAGCGCGTGAACGTCTCGCGAAGTCGATCGGACGCGGTGTCAAGTCCGGCAAGATCACCCAGGAGGACGCCGACGCGATCCTCGCTCGCATCAAGGTCACCCTCGATATGGGTGAGTTCGCCGACCGCGATCTCGTCATCGAGGCCGCACCCGAGATCGAATCTCTGAAGGTCGAGATCTTCGCCGAGCTCGACAAGATCGTCAAGCCTGAGGGCATCCTCGCAACCAACACCTCGTCGATCCCCGTGATCAAGATGGCCCAGGCGACACAGCGTCCCGGCAAGGTCGTCGGAGTCCACTTCTTCAACCCAGTGCCGGTGATGCCGCTCGTCGAGATCATCTCAGCACTGACCACCGACGAGACCGCCGCCGACACGGTCTTCGACTACGCCAAGAACACCCTCGGCAAGACCGCTGTGCGCGCGGGCGACCGCGCCGGCTTCATCGTCAACGCACTGCTCATCCCGTACCTGTGCGACGCGGTGCGGATGCTCGAGTCCGGCTACGCAACGAAGGAAGACATCGACGCAGCAATGAAGGGCGGCTGCGGTTACCCGATGGGTCCGCTGACACTGCTCGACACCGTCGGCCTCGACATCGCACTCAACGCCGCACAGTCGCTGTACGACGAGTTCGCCCAACCGAACTACGCGCCTCCGGCGCTGCTGCGTCGCATGGTCGAAGCGGGTCGTTTGGGCCGTAAGAGCGGTGAGGGCTTCTACAGCTACAAGTAGGCCTTCGGCCACACCCTCGAGCCCTGCCGATCCGTTCGGATCGGCAGGGCTCGCATTTGTTCCACCCCTTCATATCTCACGATCGATCCCACCTGCGACCCCCTCCACGCACTCTGCTATCGTCACGCCCGGACACATCGGGGGATTCTGTCGGGGGGACAGTAGTGACGTTGAAAGTAGATCCGCAGGCGTTTCGTGCGTTCGCCGCATCCGGCAGCGGCGCAGCACTGACCGCGATGGACCAACCCCGGTGACTCCCAGCGTCTCCGCCGTCACATCCTGGAACCCCGACGCCCTCCGACACACAGCCGACGCACTCGACACACTCGTCGACACACTCGACGACCGCATGAAGAGCCTGCTCCACGACCAAGACGCCCTCGCCGAGCACTGGAAAGGCGACGCCGCCAACGCCGCCGCACTCCGCGTCGTCCAGGAACGCTCACTCGGCAGCGCC
>NZ_JBUYWC010000029.1:0-21929 GCF_055230935.1 Rhodococcus ruitaii
CCCCACTTTTGGGGGGGCCCCAACCGTGTTTGCGGGGCCGGTAATTATGGGTAATCCTGTAATTATGGGGAATGACATGGGGGTGGGGCCGGGAATTATCCCGGCCCCACCCCCATTTTTTTGTCGATTCTGTCTACGACCGGGGTGCTTTCGGCCGCGGCGCCGGCTTCGAGATCGGATGGCCACCGGGCTTCGGAAGCGCACGCGTGAGTCGTGGTGCCCAGCCGCTCGTCGGCCAGCGTTTGAGTCCCAGACGGTCCGGGGTCAGGCGAGTATTGACGAAGGCATTTTCGAGGGCAGCGTCGGCTTCGCCACGGAACCGGTAGAGGATTGTGCCGCCGTTCTCCTCGGTCCGGGCGCCCGCTTCCCATCCTGTGGCGCGATACACGCCGCGCACAATGTTGTCGGCGACGACGATGATCGGCAGTCCGTCGATCCCTCGGGCCGCGGTCCCGGCCGGCCACGGTCGTGATGCGAGTTCGCGTACGGCCTCCGTCGATGCCTTCTTCGCTTCGTTGATACGCAGAACTACGCACGGTGTGGGTGGTTCGGGCGCGGCCTGCGCCGAGTACTGGCGTACGATCTCCGAAATCGGAATTGCGGTGCGGTCGGCTTCCGACTCCTCATTGGTGCCTGCCAAGTTCGTCAGCACAGGTTCGCCGCGGTGCGGTTCGAGCAGACCGAGCGAGCTGATGACGGCCTGCGCGACCTCGCCGGCCGTGTGCTCAGGGTCGGTTGCAGGGTGTAGTGCGTCGGCAATGACGAAGTGCTCCACGGAGTAGCCGGAGTCGTACACCGCCTTGATGCGGCGCAGTGCAGCCTCGGTCTCGGGCGTCGCGATCGGTGCCTTTTCTTTGGACTCCTCGAGTTTGTGGGTTTCACCGAGCGCCGTCCAGGTGAGTGTGAAGATGCGGTTCGCTCGACCTGTTCCGACGTAGAGGATGCTGCGGTCTCGGGAGTCCACGATCGCGTACACATACGCACCGAGCTGATCGATCACGTTCTTCTGGAGCGGACCGGGCGTCGGTGTGCGGTCGTCGACTTTGGTGACGATGGCGCGCAGAACTGTCAGGCGGAGGGAGACGGGGACCGCGCCTGCAGAACCCCCGAACAGTTCGCGGTTTGCGGCGTCGACCGAACCGAACGTGCGTCCACCGTTGCGTGCCAACGCCCCCAGCGCGAGTGTGAACTCGGAGAGTCTCTGCCGCGGGTCGTCCGCGGTGTCCGGCAGCTCATTGCTGGTCAGGAACATCTGGATCTCCGGAGATTCCAGCAGTGTCTGGGCGATGTTCAGAGGAACTGTCCACACGGTGCGCATGAAGCGACTCTAGGCCAATACGGGGCGGGGAAGCCGATTCCGAGGCGGCTGCGTCGCCCAGATTTCGATCTTCGTCCGGCGATGAGCATCCCTGCCGACGGCGAGGCAGTTCAGTGGGGGGACAGCTCGGAGGCGGAGAGGCATCGATGCAGGTAGGGGCGGTGCAGGCGGCTCTGCTTCCGTGGATCGGTGCGGAGCCGTCAGTCATCTCGGCGTCGGCGGTTCTCCAATACCGGCACCGATGCGGCTCCTCGGCGACTTGTCGCATACGGTATAGACCGTGAGCAGCCCAGACTCTGATGCCGTTCGCCCTGCGACAACCCCAGCGTCCAATTGGCCCGCGCTCTTGACCTGGAGGTCGCTGGACGCGCCCCGGATGGAATCGGTACGTGTGCAGTTGAACGGCCAGCGCGTCAAGGCGACGGGTCGTATCGTGGGCGCAGCATGTTCCGAGCATCCTGCATTCAGCGCCTCCTACGACCTTGTGACCGACGAGGACGGGGTCACGCGCCGGTTGTCGGTCCGCACCACGATGGCGGCCGGCGAGCGGCATATGTCGATCAGCAGATCCGGTGAGGGCATCTGGATGGTCGACAGCGGCACCCACCATCAGCGCGCATCCTTCGGTAGGGCGCTCGACGTCGATGTGATCCTCAGCCCGTTCTTCAATGCCTTGCCGATCCGGCGCTACCACCTGCAGGAAGGCGCTGACGAGCTCGAAGTTCCCGTCGTGTACGTGAACCTGCTGGACCTGACGGTGCAGGAAGCCCTGGTGATCTACAGCAGCGCTGCCGACGGGATTCATGTTCTGTCGCCGGTTTCCTCGTCGTCCGTGACGGTCGACGAAGACGGATTCGTCGTCACCTACCGTGGGTTGGCGGAACGCATCTAGCTTTCGTCGACGCCCTCAACTGCCAGTGCGATCGCCAGCGTCGCAGACTCTGCAGGGTGGCTTCCGTGGCCGCCGGTCCCGGCGGTGAGGCCGACGATCTGCAGTCCGATACCGGCGTCACCGGCCGCGCGCACCGAGATCGCGGGTACGCCGAGCACACTGAACGGGATGCACCGTTGCAGTAGGGGCGCTCGCAGCTCTGCCGGGTCGCTGCCGAGGGCCGCGGATCGGATGCTCGTGGTGGCGGTGAGTAGTGCGTCGAGGTTCTCGGTGCGCCGCAACCGTTCGAGGACTTCGTGTCGGAGCTTCTGCGCGGTCCGTATCGCCCGGAGGTATTCGTGGGCGGGGCGATCCCTCTGTGCTTCCAGGAGTGCCGCTGTGGGCGGCTGGTAGCGCCCCGGGTCGGCTTCGAATGTGTCGCGGTGCGTCTCGTACGCCTCGGATCCCGTGATGATCGGATATACACCGAGCAAATCATCTGTTTCGGGCAATGCGACATCGACGACTTCTGCGCCGAGATCGGTGAGGGTGCGGCACGCGAGGTCTGTTGCAGTCTCGAACTCTGTGTCGGTGTGGTTCCAGAGTCCGCCGCGAAGCCTGCCGATCCGCAGCCCAGACACAGGTGAACGTAGATGCGCGACGCCGGGCATCGCACCCCAGGCGAGTGCTGCGTCGAGGCTGTCGGTAGTGAGCAGGCCGACGTGGTCGAAGGTCGTGGACAGCGGAAAGATACCGCCGACGGGGAGTGCGCCGCGGCTCGGTTTGAACCCGGCGATACCGCACAACGCCGCGGGTGTGCGGACGCTGCAGCCGGTGTCGGTACCTATCGCGACCGGCACGATGCCTTTCGCGACGAGGACTGCGGAACCGGACGACGAACCCCCACTGATGAGAGCAGGATCGTGCGGATGCACAGCCGGACCCGAGGCGTTGACGAGGCCCGTCGGGCCGTACGCGAATTCGTGCAGGTGCGTCTTCGCGACGATGATCGCGCCGGCTTCACGCAGGTTCTCGACGATACGGGCATTCCGGTCTGCGGCAGGTGCGTCGACGAGCACGTTGCTGCCGCAGCGGGTCGGCAGGCCCGCGACGTCGATGTTGTCCTTGATCGCGATCGCGACACCGTGCAGGGGGCCTATCCAGTTGCCCGCGGAGATTTCGGCGTCGGCGCGCGCCGCGCGCGCGAGAGCTGCGTCGTCGTCGCGGGCGGCCACGATGTTGGACCAGGGCGTGCCGTCGAGCGAGTCGAGATCTGCGAGGACCTGGCGGACGTGCTCGGCAGCGGTGAGCTTCCCGGTGGCGAGCGCGGTTGCGGCGTCGCGAAGGTTCGTCACCGGAACCTCGCCAGGATGCCCCGCCGTTCACGGCGGGGAGGAATGGCGTTACTCATAATGTCCTTTCGTGCAAAGTGTTGACCATGAGGCGGGCATACAAGGTTCGGGCGTACCCGGACACCGAACAGGCGGCGCTGCTGCGTCGCACGTTCGGGTGTGTGCGCGTGGTGTGGAACAAGACGCTCGCCGACCGGCAACGCCGCTACACCACCGAGCAGGCGTCGACCTCCTACAAGGAGACCGACGCTGCCCTGGCTGCATGGAAGAAGACCGACGACCTCGCGTTCCTCGGCGAGGTGTCGTCGGTGCCGCTGCAACAGACGCTGCGGCACCAGCACACCGCCTTCCAGTCGTTCTTCAAGGACACCGCGAAATACCCCCGGTTCAAGAACCGCCACGGACGGCAGTCCGCGCACTTCACCCGCTCCGCGTTCCGTATCAAAGCGGACGGATTGTGGCTGGCGAAAACCACCGCGCCGTTGAGGACCGCGTGGTCCTGGCCCGACATCGACCCGTCCACGCTCGACCCGACGATGGTGGTCGTCTCCCAGGAGCCGGACGGCCGCTGGTTCGTGACCTTCGCCGTCGACCGGCCCGACACGCAGCCGCTGCCTGACACCGGAGAGTCGGTCGGCGTGGACCTCGGCATCAAAGACTTCGCGGTCCTGTCCACCGGGGAGAAGATCACGAACCCGAAGCACATGGCCCGGCACGTACGCGGCCTGCGACGCCAGCAGAAACGCCTGGCCCGGATGCAGAAGGGCTCGAACAACCGCGCAAAGCAGCGCCGGAAGGTCGCCCGCACCCACTCGCGTGTCCGCGACGCCCGCCGTGACTTCCTGCACAAGACCTCCACCGATCTGGTGCAGCGGTTCGACACGGTTGCCGTTGAGGACCTGAACGTGTCCGGGATGGTCCGCAACCGATCGCTGGCGAAGTCGATCAGCGAATCCGGCTGGGGCGAGTTCCGGTCGATGCTCGAGTACAAGGCGCAGCAGACAGGTCGCCGGTTCGTGGTGATCGACCGCTGGTATCCCAGCTCCAAGACGTGCAGCGCGTGCGGGCACCTGCTTGCCGCGCTGTCCCTCGGGACACGCCGCTGGACGTGTCCCGACTGCGGCACCCGGCACGACCGGGATGTCAACGCCGCGAAGAACATCCTCGTCGCCGCCGGACTGGCGGAGACACGAAACGCCTGCGGAGGCGATGTCAGACCGCATGGGGCAACCCGTCGGCAGTCGCCGGTGAAACAGGAACTCCCGGACGCGAGTCCGAGAATCCCCGTCCTTCAGGGCGGGGAGTAGTCAAGTCCACACACCTCCTTGTCGGCCGGCTTCTCTGAGGCGTTCGAGCCAGTTGTCGTCGCCGGGGACGATCCCGGTGATTCGATGGCGTCGGCGCTGTTCATAGCTGGTGCGGGCGTCATGGCCGCCGCGTGTGAGCTCACCGGTGCTGCCGTCTGCGAGTTGTTCGCGTGCCGCACGTAGGACGCCGAGGGTCTCGTCGAGTGCCTCGAGCACTGCAGTCGCATTGCCCTCGCACATCGCGTCGACCAGCCCGGGGGCGGTCGCGGCGACGCGCGTGCCATCTCGGAAGGATCCCGCGGCGAGTCCGAGGGCGAGGTCGCCGCCGCCGGCCCCGGACAGCGCGAGCGCTTCGGCGAGGATGTGCGGCAGATGGGAGATCCGCGCCACTGCGGCATCGTGTTCGCGGGACTCTGCGGGGACGACGACCGAACCACAGTCGAGGGCGAGCCCGGCGACCTGCTGCCACACGTCGGGGTCGGTGCCGTCGTCGACGGTGACGACCCACACTGCGTCGCGGAAGAGATCTGCTGATCCGGCTTCCCATCCGGACTCGGCGGTCCCGGCCATCGGATGCCCGCCGACGAAGCGTGCCGACAGGCCACGTGCTGCGACCATGTCGGCGATCTGACCTTTCACGCTCACGACATCGGTGAGGGCCACGTTCGGTGCGTGCTCGGCGATAGCGGCCAGAATCGAGTCGACGGCGGGCACCGGCACGGCGAGCACCACCAGGGCTCCAGCTTCTTCCGCACGCGCCAGGGTGGCTGCCAGGTCGGTGGATGCGTCGAACCCGTCCGCGACGGCCGACTCCACCGCGGGCGCGGAGCGGTTGTATCCCCAGGCTCGACGACCCGATGCTGTCGCGGCCCGGAGTACGGATCCGCCGATCAGTCCGAGACCGAGAACACAGATGGGGGGCGCGGCAGCAGGTGTGGACACCGCTTCAGATTGGCATATTCACCGGTGGGCTTCATTCGTGGGACCGGGCCGACTACCGTTGCCCGCATGGCTGCACAGCGTGTCGGGGACAAGAGCCCCGCGGTGAGTTCGACAGAGGACTTCGAAGGTTTTGCCGTTGCAGTGACGCGTGAGGACGGACGCTGGAAGTGCCGTGCACTGTCGGCATCGGCATTGACGAGCCTCGACACTGCGGTGACGGAATTGCGGGAGCTCCGGAGTTCCGGGGCAGTGTTCGGTCTGCTCAATGTGGAGGACGAGTTCTTCGTCATCGTGCGCCCTGCCCCAGCGGGAACTCAACTGTTGTTGTCGGACGCGTCGATGGCCGTGGACTACGACATCGCGGCCGACGTACTCGATGCACTGAACGTCGATATTCCGGATATCGATCCCGACGACCTCGATGACGTGGAGCCCTGGGAGGAAGGCGACCTCTCGATCCTGGCCGACATGGGCCTGCCCGAGCCGGTGCTGGCGGTGATCCTGTCGGAGACGGACCTGTATCCCGACGAGCAGATCGACGAGATCGCGCAGCGGCTCGGATTCGGCGACGTGTTGAGTTCGACGCTCGACAAGATGAACTGAATGGGCCTGCGCGGGGACATGGGGCTGCGCGGGGACGAAGAACTGATCCGGGTCGCGCTGGAGGTCGCGGCCGTCGCGCCTGCCGGGGACGTCCCGGTGGGCGCGGTGGTGTTCGCGTCGGACGGCACCGAGCTCGCTCGTGCCGCCAACTCACGTGAGGCCATCGGCGATCCGACCGCTCACGCCGAGGTGCTCGCTCTGCGAGCTGCCGCTCAGGTGTACGGGGATGGATGGAGGCTCGAGGGAACGACCCTCGCCGTGACGCTGGAACCGTGCACGATGTGCGCTGGTGCGCTGGTGCTTGCCCGGGTGTCGCGGGTGGTGTTCGGTGCGTGGGAGCCCAAGACCGGTGCTGTGGGTTCGCTGTGGGACGTCGTGCGCGACCGCCGGCTCACCCATCGACCCCAGGTTCGAGGCGGGGTGCTGGAGCAAGAGTGTGCGGGTGTGCTCGAGGAGTTCTTCCGTGGCCGGCGCACGCCGTCCTTGGGATCGTGACCAGGCGATTTCGACACAGCGACCCGATCCGGTAAAGTCTTCTAGCGGTGGCGTGTCCGAGCGGCCTAAGGAGCACGCCTCGAAAGCGTGTGACGGGTAACCCCCGTCCGTGGGTTCAAATCCCACCGCCACCGCCAAGAGTGACGCCCCCGAACTTCGGTTCGGGGGCGTCGCTCGTTTGTGATGCCTACCGGGGATGCACGCGAACGAAAATGGCAGCCGCTCGCTGCCGACAATGCGCAGCTGCCCATCCAATGCGCTTTTGCCGGTTCTCCCGCCTTACCCCAGTACCGTGACCGCGAACCGAAAAGGCAGCCGCGCGTCCGTCGGCACCGCGAGGCTGTCCGATGTGGGTGTACTTCCGCTGAGGTTCAGCGGCCTTCGATCAAGCGCCGGACGACGTCGAGTAGCTCGTCGACGCCCTCGGGTGGGGTATCGCTCGCCTCGCCGGACATCGCCGCGTTGTAGTAGAGACCGTCGCCGATCAGCATGATGGCGCGTGCGACGGCGGGATCGCTGATCTCGTCGACCAGGACGTCCATCCAGCCTCGATGGATTCTTTGGAGCGCCAGGCGGGCGCGTGGGATCGAGTTCTGGCTCAGGCGGGTCGTGGCGATGATGGCGCGGTCGATTGCGGTGCCTGCGTAGACGGAGGTGCGGATGTAGTACGCAGCAGACCCCTCGGGGGCGTCCCGCATGAGGTCGGCGTCGGCTGCTGCGAGTTCTTCGACGTGGTCGGCCAGGCCTTCGACGAGGGCGTCCTTCGAGGGGAAGTGGTAGAGCAGGCCACCTTTCGATACGCCTGCGGAGGAAGCGACAGCGTCGAGGGTTGCGGCGCGTTCGCCTTGCTCGAACAGGATTGTCACGAAGGCGTCGAGCAGCTTGGCGCGGGCAGCGGGAGGTGGTGGCACGGGCCGATGATACGACGTTCGTTACTTTACCGTCCAGCTGGTACAGTAACGAGGATTCGATTCCGACTCCCCTCGAAAGCTCGATAACCGTGTCGATCATGCCTGTCTCGCAACCGGACGCGAGCGCTGCCGTTCCGAAGGCCGGTCCCCGCGAGTGGGTAGCCCTCGCGGTCCTCATGCTCCCCGTGCTGCTGGTCTCGGTCGACAACACGGTGCTTGCGTTCGCGCTACCCGAGATCTCCGCCGCGCTGCGACCCAGCGGTGCGCAGCAACTCTGGATCATCGACGTCTACCCGTTGATTCTTGCAGGCCTGCTCGTCTCGATGGGCAGCTTCGGCGACCGCATCGGGCGACGCCGCCTACTGCTGATCGGCGCAACCGGATTCGCTGCGGTCTCGGTGATCGCGGCCTATGCGCCATCGGCCGAAGCGCTGATCGCTGCGCGCGCGGCACTGGGTTTCTTCGGGGCCATGTTGATGCCGTCCACGCTGTCGTTGCTGCGCAACATTTTCCTCGATGCGGAGCAGCGACGACTCGCCATCGCGGTGTGGGCATCGTGCTTTGCCGGTGGCGCGGCGCTCGGCCCCATCGTCGGTGGTTTCCTGCTCGAACACGCGTGGTGGGGTTCTGTGTTCCTGCTCGCTGTACCGGTGCTGATCCCGCTCCTCATCCTCGGCCCGATCTTCGTGCCGGAATCCAGGGACCCAGCGCCCGGACGTATCGACGTGGTGAGCATTGCGCTGTCGATGCTCGCGCTGGCACCGTTGGTGTTCGCCATCAAGAATCTCGCGAACGGCGGTTCGGTCGGCGCCACGATCGTTCCCGCCGCAGTTGCGCTCGTGTCTCTCGTGTCGTTCGTGCGACGCCAATTACGCCGGCCGGATCCCATGCTCGACGTGCGCTTGTTCCGAGTGCCGGCGTTCAGCGGGGCAGTCCTGGTGAACCTGCTCTCGGTGATCTCCCTCGTCGGATTCCTGTTCTTCGTCTCGCAGCATCTGCAACTGGTGATCGGGCAGAGCCCCATGCAGGCCGGGTTCAGTCTGGTCCCGGGACTGGGCGTGATGGTGGTAGCCGGTCTGGCGGTGGTCGCGTTGGTCCGGTGGGTGCAGCCGTCGACGATCATCGTGTCGGCACTGTTGCTGTCGGCGCTCGGCTACGCGCTCGTGCTGCTGCTCGCCTCGCCGACGTCCGTGACGCCGATCATCGTGGCATTCGCGGTGCTCGGCGCGGGGATCGGGGCAGCCGAGACGTTGTCGAACGATCTGATCGTCTCAAGTGTGCCGACGGAGAAGGCCGGCGCGGCGTCGGCGGTGTCGGAGACGGCCTACGAGATGGGCGCTGTGCTGGGAACTGCGGTGCTCGGTTCGATTCTCACGGCGTCCTACGGCGCGAACCTGCGACTTCCGGCCGGACTCGACCCGGATGCGGCCGCCGCGGCTCGGGAAACGCTGGGCGGTGCGCACGCCGTCGCCGACGCCCTACCCGCGGAGCAGGCGACTGCTCTGCTCGGAGCCGCGGGAGAGGCGTTCGACAGCGGCGTGACCATCACCTCAGGAATCGGAATGGTGCTCATGGTGGTCTCCGCGTTGCTGGCGGCGCGGATGCTCAGACCGCGTGGGTCCACCTCACGATGACGATGCCTCCCGAACGTCCGCTTCCGAGGTAGCGGCTGCGGATTCTGCTCGGGGAACAGTGAAGGTCGCGACGACACACAGGATTGCCACCACGAAGCACGCTACGACGTACCAGAGGCTGCCGATGGGGTCGCCGTTGTCGGTGACGCCGTCGACCGCCGAGAAGTAGTCGGGCAACGCCGTGATCCAGAGGATGGCCAGCACTCCGAGATACACCAGCGAGAACCGCTGGACGAACACATTGGTGTAGGCGGGAGCGGCGGATTCGCTGCGGCGCAACCGCGACCATTGACGAGCGAGCACCCATGCCGCGACCACACACAGGACCACGAGTTCGAGTGCGTACATGACTCCGCGCACCGTCGTGCTCCCCATCCCGATGGCGGTTGCGGGCAGCGGGAGGACGAACGTGCCGACTGAAGCGAGGACGCCGATCACAATTGTGCGCCACACCAATTGGATTCCGGTGAAGCTTTCACCCCGGTCGATGTGACGGCCGACGAAGAACTGTGTGCACAGAGCCAGCGACATCGGCCACAACGCGGCGAACACCACGACGCTCGGCAGCGGGACGGAGTCGAAGAACGGTTGGTTGATCGGATTCTCGAGTGACCACTCCCACCAGCGCAATTGCGGTCCGAGGTGGTCGAAGATCTCGTAGAAGGCGTGATGGACGAATCCCACGCACACGGCACCGAGGAGCACGCCGTATTTGCGGAACACGCCGAGCATCCGCACGATCTCGAACGACAGTGTCGCGAGCAACGGATAGATCGCGACGATGTAGAGAGGCAGTCTGCCCCACATGAATTCGACTGTGAAGACGTTGTGCGCGAACATCGTGTCGACGTGCTGTTCGATTCCGAACGCAGCCGGGAAGTAGAGGGGCGGTTCGATGACGAACAGGTATGCGCACGCGCCGAACCACAGCACCAGATTGGTGGGATCGCCGTGCCGGCGCAGCCGGAGAACGGCGTACACGAGGGCGAGAACAGCGCCGACGGTGATCGTCAGTTCGAGGACGGGAAGCGTCCAGTTCTCCAATGCCAACGGATTCCGGAACTCGACGAGACCGCCGGCCTCGTCGCAGGAGAAACCGAGCCTCGTCGCGAGGTCCTCGAAGGTGGGTGAACACAGATCCGACATCAATTGCCCCCCGGTGCAGCGGTTTCCGCGGTGTACCACTTGGTGACGTCGTATCCGGATTCGAAGCGCTCGAACCACCTTCCGGCCAGTTCGGGCAGGTCCTCGTGCTCGGGATTGTGCTTCGGCATCTGACTACGAATGATGCCCCGCAGGGCAATGAGCTGTTCCCCGAGCCCGAGATCGTCGAATGCTCGTGGCATCGGCCCGGCATCCGCGGCTTGCATTCCCGGAATCATCTTCAGCAGCTTCTGCTTACGTCGATGCGAGGCGAACATCGACAGAGCGTCGATCTTGCGGTCTTCGATGGGCACATGCGTGTTGAAGCCAGCGCACGCGATCCGGATGACGTCGAGCACGTGCTTGAACACCGAGGCGGCTACACGCATGCGGTAGAGGTCGCTGCCGATGACCGAGTCGAAGATGATCAGCGCCGAACTGCGGTGCTCGACCTCCTCGACGAAATGCCAGATGAACAGCGAGGCGACGCGGTCGTCGCCGGGGCGGAACAACGATGCGTCGTTGTCGAGCATGAGCTTGAAGACGGGAGTGAAGGTCGCTTCGAGATCTGCGGTGTAGGCCAGCCGGTACTTCAGCGACGTCTCGGCGGTGAGAGTGTCGTAGGCGCCGATCACCTCGTCGAGGGTTTCCTGCAGGCCTGGGTACCTCTTGATCAGAGCGCGGACGTGCTGGCGATGCGCGGTGGAGTGCTGGCCTTCTTGGCGCATGAACGCGTCGGCTTCCTCGGCGACCGCGTCGTCGGTGAACCGGGGCTTCGCTTCGGTGATCATCTGCACGATCATCTTCTCGAAGCCGACCGCGAGAAACGAGACGGCGTTGGCCATGCTCGAGAACGCGGGGTTCTCGGGGTTCCACAGGAACGGCACGTCGTAGTCCTCGAATGCGAACCGCATCTTGCGGACGTGCAGGTCGGTCATGTCGCACCTCATTTGTTCGGGGGCTGTCCGATGCGGCCGGGATGAAGACTAACCGCAATGAGACGAACATACACATGATTGGTTGATTGTATGATGACTTTGTGTGGATCACCGGCGCATCCGCCCCGGCATTGGGTTGCGTGATAGCGTCGGGCACCTCATTCCGGGAGGCTGAACGTGGCGCGTAGGCGAGGGTGGGGTGGGTGCCCACCCGACAGCGACGACGAGGCATCCCGGCGCATCGTTGCCACCGCCGTCGAGATGATCGGGCAAACCGGCTCGGCGATCAGCATTGCGGACGTCGCGGAATCTCTCGGCGTGATCCGTCAGACGGTCTACCGGTACTTCCCCAGCGCGGACGCCCTGATGAAAGCTGCAGGTATTGCCTCGGTCGCCGGGTTTCTCGATCGGCTCACCGCGCAGGTGTCCGGCATATCCGATCCCGTGGAGGCGACAGTCGAGGGTGTTGTCTTCACGCTGGCGGAGGTACGCCGCACCCCGCATCTCGGGCTGTTGTTGTCGAGTACCTACGCCAGTGGCCACACCGAAGACATGACGTCCGATGAAGCGCAGGCCTTCGGCATGACGATGATCAGGCGGTTCGATGTCGAGTGGGAGAACTACGGATACGACGACGCGTCATTGCACGAACTGGTCGAATACTTGCTGCGGACGATGCAGTCGTTCTTCGTCTCTCCCGGAAACCCGCCGCGCAGCGACGACGAGATGCGTCGTTACCTTCGTCGGTGGGTGGGTGCTGCAGTCGCTGCGCAGGTTGTCGCCCGATAGCTCGGGAGACTCGATCCCCGGGCGCGAAATCGGCAGAGCGACCCCAGCGAATTGAAACGTCAACTAATCTCGCCCTATGCGAAAAGCGGTGTGGGCGCTCGTGGTCGTGGTCGTGGTCGCGTTGCTGGGTTTCTTCGTCGCGCCGTGGGTGTACGGCACGTTCATCGCTGAGGACGACGCACCCGCCGCCTCGGTCTCGACGTCCGGTGCCGAGGCGGTGTCCGGTGAACTCGACGGCGAGTGGGCCGTCACGCCGGGTGCCGACACCAACCGGACCTCGGCGGGTTACACCGTGCACGAGATCCTGCGCGGCGCCGATGTCACCGTGGTGGGGAGCACCGACCAGGTGTCCGGCACTGCGACGATCGCCGACGAATCGCTGATTGCCGCCGAGGTCATCGTCGAGGTCGACGGGATCGCCACCGACAGCTCGCAGCGCGACGGTCAGTTCCGGGGCATGGTCATGGACGCCGCGAACCATCCGACCGCGACCTTCACGTTGACCGAACCTGTCGATCTGTCGTCGGTGCCTACCGACGGCACCATCACGACCGTGCCCGCGACCGGCGCCCTCACCTTGCGCGGCGAGGAGCAGCCGGTGACGGTGGACGTCGAAGTCCTGCGCACCGGCGAGAACATCGTGGCGTCGGGCAGCATCCCCGCGATCTGGATGGACTGGGGCATTCAGCCACCGAACCTCGGATTCGTTGCCGTCGACGAGGCCGGGAGCGTGGACTTCCTGATCACTCTGGAGACGGTGGACTGACCGCGTCCGTCGTTGCCGGGGGCTGCTCCGACGGCGTCGACGGTGCCGATTTCTCCCCTGTTTGGTAGGAATTGGTCGGCCGGGACGTTCGAGGAGGTATCGAAGTGCATATCAGTGCAAGGGTCGACTACGCGGTGCGGACGCTCCTCGAACTCGCCGCATGCGGTGGCGGCCCGGCCAAGGCGGAAATCCTGGCGAGAGCGCAGTCGATCCCGCACAAATTCCTCGAGGCCGTGCTCGCCGATCTGCGCCGGGGCGGTCTCGTCCGCAGTCGACGTGGGCCGGACGGCGGCTACTGGCTCGCGCGACCGGCCGATGAGATTTCCATCGCCGACATCATTCGCACGGTGGAAGGGCCACTCGCGTCGGTGCGGGGCGAGCGGCCCGAGAGTGTGGAATACACGGGGGCGGCCGAGCGATTGCGTGATGTGTGGATCGCGGTGCGGGTGAATCTGCGCGCGGTGCTCGAGGACGTGACCCTCGCGGATGTCGTTGCGGACGACCTGTCGGAGTTCGTCCGTGACCTGACTGCTGATCCGGACGCGTGGGAACGCCGCCACGTGTGAGCCGTGTTACTCGCGCTCACCGGGTGTGGTTGATTCCATAAATATTGCACTGCTCTGCAAAGTTGCACTGTTCTGCAAATCTGTACCGTTGTTGGAGTGAGCTCTCAACCCGGACTGCGTGACCGCAAGAAGGCCGCCACTCGCGCGGCTCTCGCGGACGCCGCTGCGGAACTCGCACGCGAACGCGGACTTCACGAGGTCACCGCCGACGCGATCGCTGCCCGGGCCGGAGTCTCCACCCGCACCTTCCACAACTACTTCACGAGCAAGGAAGAAGCGGTCCTCGTGCATTTCGAGGGCCTGATCGAATCGTGGATCGACTTACTGCGCCATCGCCCCGCCGATGAGCCCATCGTGAGTTCGCTCGAGGAATGCGCAGTGGGGCTGGTGACCGACCCCCAATGGTCGTTCGACGACATCGGGGCCTGCGCTGCTTTTGTCGAGGAAGGTGCGGCGAACATGTCCCGCCACCTCGAGGTGGCAAAGCGCTCATCGCGTTTGCTCGTCGATGCGATCGCCGAACGAACGGGTACGGACCCAGCCACCGACATCTACCCCAATCTGGTGCACTACATCGGTTGGGGAGCGGTCAAATCGGCCATCGACATCGTCATGTCGAATCCCGAGCTCTCACCCGAGCACTACATCCGCGAGGCGTTCGCTCTGCTGCGGCGGGGATTCTCGTAGCCCCTACTCCGAGCCCATGACCATGTTCGACGAAAGAAAGGGTGCCCGTCGTGGCGACCTACCTCTACCGGATAGGTAAATTTGCTTACCGGCGCAAAGGCGCAGTGCTGTCCTTCTGGATCGCGCTGCTCGTCCTCTTCGGAGTCGGGGCCGCGACCCTGTCGGGTCCGACGACGGACTCCTTCACCCTCCCCGGCACCCCCGCGCAGAATGCGCAGGACCTGATGGCCGAGCGGTTCCCGACCGCCGAAGACCCGATGAACGGTCTCAGCGCCCGGTACGTCTTCGCGGCGCCGGACGGGCAGACACTCGACGACCCCGAGAACATGGCCGCGGTCGACGAGGTGCTCGCGGCGATCCGCGGCATCGACACAGTCTCCGCACCTGCCAAGATCGACCCGGCCACCGCCTCACCCGAACAGCAGGCCGACGCGTTGGTCAACCCCGTCCTCGCCGACGCCGGGCTCACCGAACAGATGACCGGACTTGCCGCGCAGCAGGGCATGACGGAAGAGGCCGCCCTCGCCGACGCGCAGGCGCTGTCGCCGCTGAGCGCCGACCGCACCGTCGGGTTCGTCACCGTGCCGTTCGACGGCGAGGTCACCGACGTCGACCAAGCCATGCGCGACCAGATCGCCGCAGCCGCGGACATCGGCCGCGACGCCGGGCTGACCGTGCAGGTCAGCGGTACCGCTGCCGCCGATATGGCGATTCCGGGCGGCACCGCTGAGCTGATCGGCATCGGCATCGCTGCGATCGTGCTGGCCCTCACCTTCGGCTCGCTCGTCGCGGCAGGTCTGCCGCTGATCACCGCGCTCGTCGGTGTCGGCATCGGAAGCTTGGGCATCACCATCGCCACCGGTTTCTTCGACCTGAGTTCGATGACGCCGACACTCGCGATCATGATCGGACTCGCCGTCGCGATCGACTACTCACTGTTCATCGTGTCGCGCTTCCGACACGAACTGCTCAACACATCCGACCGTGCCGAGGCTGCTGGTCGTGCTGTCGGTACCGCCGGTTCCGCCGTCGTCTTCGCCGGCCTCACGGTCATCATCGCGCTCATGGCCCTGAGCGTCGTCGGGATCCCGTTCCTGTCGGTGATGGGGTACGCAGCGGCGTTCACGGTGCTCATGGCCGTGCTGATCGCGATCTCGTTGCTGCCGGCCGTGCTCGGCCTCTTCGGCGGGAAGGCCTTCGCCGGCCGTATCCCGGGCCTGAAGCAGCGAGACCCCGAGGGAGACGAGCCGGGCGCCGCGCAGAAGGTCATCGGCGTCATCACCCGTCGCCCGTTGATCCCGCTCGTCGCCGGCGTCGTCCTCCTCGGAGCCCTGGCACTCCCCGCCACCGGTCTGCGTCTGGCCCTGCCCACCGAGGCGACGGGCGACCCCGCCACGAGTGCGCGTCAGGCCTACGATCTGATCGACGAAGGATTCGGACCGGGGCGCAACGGCCCGCTGGTCGTCGTCGCCGATGCTCGCGACGCGGACGTGCCCTCCGACGCCGCATTCGCCGCAGTCCTCGGCTCGCTGTACGAGCACGACGAGGTGGTCAACGCCCAGATCGTCGCAGTGAACGAAGCCGGCGACACCGCGCAGATCCTCATCACCCCGCGCAGTGGCCCGACCGACCCCGCGACGATGGACCTCGTCTCGGAGATCCGCGCCGACGAGCAGGCATTGAACGACGAGTACGGACTCTCGTACGGCGTCACCGGTCAGACCGCGCTGGAAGGCGATGTGTCGGAGAACCTGCAGAGTGCACTCGCCCCGTACCTCGCGGTGGTCGTGGGTCTCGCGTTCATCTTGCTCATGCTCGTGTTCCGCTCGATCCTGGTGCCGCTCACCGCGACCCTCGGCTTCCTGCTGAGCGTCCTGGCCACCTTCGGTGCGACCGTGGCGGTGTTCCAGGAGGGCTGGGGCGGTCTCATCTCCAACCCGCAGCCGATCGTGAGCTTCATGCCGATCATCCTGATCGGTGTGGTGTTCGGCCTGGCCATGGACTACCAGGTGTTCCTGGTGACGCGCATGCGCGAGGACTACGTGCACGGTGCCTCCGCGCTGGATGCGGTACGCAGCGGTTTCGCGCACGGTGCCCGCGTGGTGAGTGCCGCCGCGGTCATCATGATCTCGGTGTTCGCCGCGTTCATCGCCGAACCGGATTCGCTGATCAAGTCCATCGGCTTCGCGCTCGCCGCGGCCGTCTTCTTCGACGCGTTCATCGTCCGCATGGTGATCATCCCGTCGGTGATGGCTCTGCTCGGCGACAAGGCGTGGTGGCTGCCGAAGTGGCTCGACAAGATCCTGCCCAACGTCGATGTCGAGGGCGAGAAGCTCACGCGGGAGCTGGAAGCCGCCGACGCGAACCCGGAAGCCAGCCGGGTGTGAGGGTCGCGAGGTTCGTCCGGAGACGCAGGTAGCGTATTGCCCATGTTGGTTCGGCTGTTACGGCGCTTTCTCGTGCGCTACAAGGGTTCGCTCACCGCTGTGGTCCTGCTGCAGCTCGCGGCCACCACGGGCATGCTGCTGTTGCCGAGCTTGAACGCCGACCTGATCGATCAGGGTGTCGCGGTCGGCGACATCGACTACATCCTGCGTACCGGGCTCCTCATGCTGGGGATCAGCGCGGTCGAGGTCGCCTGCTCCGTAGGTGCCGTCTATTTCGCTGCACGAGCCGCCATGTCGTTCGGACGAGACGTCCGGCTGGCGCTCGTGCAGCGGGTCGGCGGGTTCTCCGCCCGTGAATTCGGCACTTTCGGTGCCCCGTCGCTGATCACCCGCAACACCAACGACGTGCAGCAGGTGCAGATGCTGGTCCTGATGACCTGCACCATCGTGGTGACCTCGCCGATCATGGGTGTCGGCGGCATCATCATGGCGTTGCGTGAAGACGTCGGTGCCTCTCTGGTGCTCGCGGTTGCAATACCGGCACTGATCTTGACGATGGTCGTGCTCATCGCATTGATGCTGCCGGGATTCCGGGTCATGCAGATACGACTCGACGGAGTCAATCGGGTGCTGCGCGAACAGGTCAGCGGCATCCGTGTCGTGCGTGCGTTCGTCCGCGACGACACCGAGAAGGCGCGCTTCGACCGCGCCAACGACGATCTGACCGCGACTGCGCTGCGCGTGGGCCGTGTCAACTCGGTGCTGTATCCGGCGGTGCTGCTCATTGCGAACGTCAGCACCGTCGCCGTGGTATGGGTCGGCGGTGCCCGCATCGATGCCGGCGCCATGCAGGTCGGATCCATCACCGCGATGATCACGTATGTCGCACAGATCCTCATGGCAGTGCTCATGTCGTCGTTCATCGCGATGATGGCCCCGCGCGCAAGCGTGTGCGCCGGGCGCATCCTCGAGGTCCTCGACACCGAACCGACGGTGGCGGCGCCGGCAGAACCGATGCGCGAGCTACCCCCGCGCATCGACGTCGAACTTCGGGGTGCCGGATTCTCCTATCCGGGCGCCGACGCGCCCGTGCTGCGCGACATCAGCTTTCGCGCGGAGCCCGGCACCACCACCGCGATCATCGGTGGCACCGGGTCGGGCAAGAGCACGCTGATGCGTTTGATCCCGCGACTCATCGACGTCACCGCCGGGCAGGTGTTGGTGTCGGGTGTCGACGTCAGGCACCTCGATCCGGAGGTGCTGCGGTCGCGGATCTCCGTCGTCCCGCAGAAGGCATATCTGTTCTCGGGCACGATCGCCGACAACCTCCGCTACGGTCGCGCCGACGCGAGCGACGACGAACTCTGGCATGCACTCGAAGTTGCGCAGGCCGCCGACTTCGTCCATGCCATGCCGGACAGGCTCGAATCGGTGCTGTCGCAGGGCGGTACCACCGTATCGGGCGGGCAGCGGCAGCGGCTCGCGATCGCGCGCGCGCTGGTCCGCAAACCCTCGATCTACCTGTTCGACGACGCGTTCTCGGCGCTCGACCCCGCGACCGACGCTCGCCTGCGCACGGCACTGGAACCGGAAACACGTAACGCGTGTGTCTTCATCGTCGCCCAGCGTGTCTCGACCGTGCAGAACGCGGATCGCATCGTTGTCCTCGACGGCGGCGCCATGGTCGCGTCGGGAACCCATCTCGGGCTCCTCGGCCGTTCCCGGACGTACGCCGAAATCGTCGAATCGCAGAGAATGGCCGCCGTATGACGACGCCCGCAGCGGCCGAACAGCAGACCGCCCCGCAGTCGCGCCTGCGCGTGATCATCCGCATCCTCGGTCTGCTGCACCCGCACCGGTACGTCGTCTACTCGGTGGTGATCGCGGCATTGCTCGGTGTCGTGAGTTCGTCGATCGCGCCGCTCGTGCTCGGCAGGGGCACCGACATCATCTTCAACGGTGTGGTCGGGATGCAGCTCCCGGCAGGGCTGTCCAAGGATGGCGCTATCGCGCAGTTACGCGCGGAGGGGCGGGATCAGTTCGCCGACATGGTCGCCGGAATGAACGTGATCCCCGGAGCGGGCATCGACTTCACGGGCCTGGGACGCACCCTCGTCATCGTTCTCGCTCTCTACCTGTTGTCGTCCGCGCTGATCTGGGTTGCGGCATACGGATTGAACGAGATTGTGCAGCGCACCGTGCGGGACATGCGCGCGAGCGTCGAACGGAAGATCCACCGCCTGCCGTTGCGCTACTTCGACACGCATTCGCGCGGTGATCTGCTCAGCCGTGTCACCAACGACATCGACAACGTGTCGACGGGGATGCAGGAATCCATCAGCCAGCTGGTGCTGGCGGTGTTCACGCTTCTCGGGCTCGTGGTGATGATGTTCTGGATTTCCCCGCTGCTCGCCGTGATCGCGTTGCTGCTCGTCCCCGCCGCAGCTGTGGTGACCATCCTGGTGGCGAGGCGTTCACGGACGCATTTCGCGGCGCAATGGGACGCGACGGGCACGCTCAACGGACAGATCGAGGAATCGTTCACCGGGCACGAGCTCATCACCGCGTACGGGCGGACAGCGGAGATCGAGCGGCGGTTCACCGAAACCAACGATTCGCTGTTTCAGGCTGCGTACCGGGCGCAGTTCGTGTCGGGTCTGGTGATGCCGCTCGTGATGTTCCTCAGCAACCTCGGCTACGTCGTCGTCGCGGTGATCGGTGGTCTGCGTGTGGCGTCAGGAACGTCGACGCTCGGCGAGATCCAGGCGATGATCCAGTATTCGCGGCAGCTGTCGCAGCCGCTCGCGCAGATCGGCGCGATGATCAATCTGCTGCAGTCTGCCGCGGCGTCCGCCACGCGAGTGTTCGCGGTCCTCGACGAGGAGGAACAGGATCCCGAACCCGCGGCCCCCACGATGCCGTGGAGCAGGCACGGGCTGGTCGAGTTCGAGGATGTGTCGTTCTCGTACACCCCGGAACGCCCGCTCATCGAGAACCTGACGTTGTGCGCCGAACCCGGGCAGATGATCGCGATCGTCGGACCCACCGGTGCCGGAAAGACCACCCTCGTGAATCTGATCCTGCGGTTCTACGAGGTAGATTCGGGCCGGATTCTCGTCGACGGCGTCGATATCACCGGGATGCTCCGGGAAGAATTGCGCTCCCGGATCGGGATCGTGCTGCAGGACACCTGGCTGTTCGGAGGCACGATCCGCGAGAACATCGCTTATGGGAATCCCTACGCGACCGAGAACCAGATCATGTCAGCCGCCCGGATGAGTTACGTCGACCGGTTCGTGCGGGCGCTGCCCGATGGGTACGACACGATCGTCGACGAGGAGGCAGGGAGCCTCAGCGCCGGTGAGCGACAGCTCATCACGATTGCCCGTGCGTTCGTGTCGAAGCCGTCGATCCTTATTCTCGACGAGGCCACCAGCTCGGTCGATACCCGCACCGAACTACTCGTGCAGCAGGCCACCGCGCGGCTGCGCGACGATCGCACCAGTTTTGTGATCGCGCACCGCTTGTCGACGATTCGCGACGCCGACCGGATCGTGGTGATGGAGGACGGCCGGATCGTCGAACAGGGCGCTCACGACGATCTGCTCCGGGCGGGAGGCGCGTACACGCGGCTGTACGAGGCTCAGTTCAAAGCGCTCGTCGACTGACTCGTCAGGTGTCGCGCTCGTTGCTCTCGAGCTGTTTGATGCGCTCCGCGGCTTCCTTCAGACGCTTCTTTCGTTCCTCGTTCTCGGACTCCTTCAATTCTTCGTAGAGTTCCTCGTCTTCGTCGCTGAAGCTGAAGATCAGGCGCGGCAGGCCCAGCGTCACGATCAGGCTGGGCCACACCAGCCAGGCGTGGTCCCAACCGATCACGAAGTTGAGGACGAGGAACGCCACCAGAGTGATGCCGAGGATCACCCCGTCGAGGGATTCGACCATGTTCCCTCGTCGGAGCAGCGACGAGAGTTCACTCTCGGCGCTGCGCGACGGCGCACCGGTCGGTGAGCTCTCGGCAATCTCGGTCGATACCTTCCGGATCCGGTTGTCGACCACCTCGAGCGGGACTCCGCCCGGAAGTCCGCGGAATGCGCCGCGGAGGGGGGCGAGAGCGCGGGCCGCCGCGATCTCACCGGATCGGTCGTAGAATTCGGCGGTATCGAGCCGTCCTGCTGCATAGTGTTCGCTGATGACGTTGAGGGCGTGCAGACGTTCGTCATCGCTCAACCGAAGGTCGGGTTCGTCGGGCTGCTGTGTCACGTCGTTCGCCTCCAACTGGATCGTAGGTAGTCGAATACTCGTAGTTGGTCGAATACTACGGGGGCGTCGCGAGTCTCTGGCCGTGCGACGGACCGTCGCGGGCAACGGGCTACTCCGGTGACGCAGTGTCGCGTGTCCGGTAGTCGAGGGGTTGCGAACTGCTCGACATTCTGTGAACAAATATGAACAAACATGACCGAATCTATTCCACAAGACGCGTGACACCAGCCGAATGGGCCGTACCCGGGACACGCACCCGCAGACCCCTACCGAAGGTTCCCTCAGGACCCGGATACCGGTGCCTGCTCACCGCCCGGTGATGCACGCGCGGGTCTGCACCCTCGGTGCAGCGACCCGGACCACCAGGAAACCACGCTCACGGTGTGGGCCAGCACGAACCGACCCGATCCCGGTGCTCACCGAGGTCGGGTCCGGCGTGGACGGGACACCTCGCGCAGGGCACACCCGAGACTGTGTCGGACCCTGCTGCGAGCATGATCATCGTGACATACCGCGACCGCCGGGCCCGGCTCGGAGCCGAGCATCCGATCGCGGCCTTGCCGGCGCAGGGTCGCCTCTACGGCCACCGCCGTGCGCGCACTCGTGCGATGCGCACGGTCACCGTCACCACGCAGGACGGCCCGGTCGAGGCGAGTTCCTGATGGCGAGGTTCGAGATCCCGCACGGCTGGACGGCGCAGGCCTACCGGTTCGCGCTCGACCCCACACCCACCCAGGTGCGGGCATTCCGCTCGCACGCGGGTGGTGCCCGCAAGGCGCACAACACGATGCTCGCGTTGGTGAAGGCGGTGATGGATCAACGGCAGGCCGAACGCACGTACGGTATCGCCGAGGACGAGTTGACGCCGTCGTTGGGATGGTCGCTACCGGCGTTGCGTAAGCAGTGGAACGTGCGTAAACACGTGGTGGCGCCGTGGTGGGCCGAGAACTCGAAGGAGGC
>NZ_JBUYWC010000030.1:0-21619 GCF_055230935.1 Rhodococcus ruitaii
GCGGTCCATCGACGTCACCAGGTTCGGCGACACCACCCCCCGGATCATTCGAGAGACAGGGGCGAGAAGTCATACCGAACTTGGCGACCGTCACCCTGTGTTGCAGGGCTATGAAAAAGGTAACGGGCGACTGCGGTCGGCACCGAAGCATGCGCACCGGGCCAGTCATCGACCATCAGGCCAAGCGCTGAAGGAACGGAACCAACCGTTCACCGGGCCATTCGAAGCCTGGAACGCGGCTGCCGCCCTGATGGGTTCCGCGATCCTGGCTTCGGCGACGCCCCTCGGCCTGGCGTAGAGCTTCGGCTGACAGGCCGGGAACCACACATCGACAGGAGAGACCCATGAGCACTGAAGACGACGTCCGCCGGCTCGCCGCCGCACTGCCCGAAGTAACCGAGCGAACTTCGTACAGTACGCCGGCGTTCTATGTCGCCGGCAAGATCTTCGCCCGGATACACGAACGACCCGACGTCCTGGTTTGCTGGCGCGAGAGTCTCGAAGAACGCGACGCCCTGCTCCGCGCTGCTCCCGATAAGTTCTTCACGACTGACCACTACAAGGGACACGCCAGCGTCCTGATCCGACTCGAGCACGTCGACGTCGCGGAACTGTCCGAGCTGCTCTTCGAGGCGTGGGAAGCCCGCGCACCCAAGCGACTGCAGACACCGGTCAATTGACCTCGATCTGTCGTGCCGGTGACCGGCAAGACAGTTGGGTGGAAAAATGCTGGTACAGGACTGATGCCGTGGTAGAGGCGTGCGCCCGATCCGATCGGGTGTACGCCCGGTTCCACGGTCCGGGAAGCGCCTTTCATCTCGTGCGGTCGGGGAATCACCGTCAGGTGAACGCGCAGCGGATACCTCGCCAGGTCTTTGTGATCGCCTGAGCCCACCGCCAACTCGCATCGATCCGGCTCTCGGCCGCAACAAGTGGCAAAGGTTCTTCCTCGGGGAATTGCCGGCGTTGGTCGATGCCGCACTGGGAACCAATGGTGTGCAGGCAATCGCAGCGAATTCGATGACCGCGACCGCGGTGTTGCAGTATACGATCGCCAAGCCCGGTTCTCCTCCACGGTCGCCGGGTACAGCGGATGCGCGCAAAACCTCTGATCCGATCGGCAAGGAGTTCATGAAACTTGTTGTCGAAACCTATGGTGGCGGCGACATCCGGAACTGTACCGCGAGGACGATGACCCCCTGTGGGTGCAGAACTATCCCGTGATCAATGCCGAGGGACTGCGTGGAGCCCGACTGTTCGTGCCCGACGCCACCGGCCTGCCCGGTCCGCATGAGACGCTCGGCAGCGAGTTCACGATCGGCGACCCCGATGCCAGCACCCCTGAGCAGGCAATGGCATTGGCCAACCAAGTGGTCGTCTGCGGCGTGATCGAAGGGGCTGTGCATTGGTGCACGACGAACCGGCAGACTCGTCTGAACGATTTGGATATCCGGCCACGTTCGATCTACAGTCCCGGTGGTACCCACTCATGGGGTTACTGGCAGGACGCGTTCTACCGGTCGTGGCCGCTGCTGGCGGAAGGGCTGAAGCTTCCGCAAGCAGCGCAGTGAGCGGGATGTGTTGGCCCGGGGCCGGCGGACCTGCATTTCGGTGCTATCGATGCGCAGTTCGACACCCTCGGATGCGGCGTAGGCGAGCACATCGGCCAGGGTCCGCAGCTGCTACCCGGGTGTGTCGGGCACGGCGAACCCCCGCTGCGCCGGCAGGGCCCGGACCTCGTGCGCGGCGCCACCGCGGCGTGCGCCAGCCGGCACCGCGCTATGCTCACCACGTGGCACTCCTGCATGCAGCCCAATTGTCGCCCACCAAGCCGGAACTGATCGCCGCCTGGCTGCCGTCCGCCGACTACTACCCGGGAACGGCCCCGGTGCTCGAGCAGGTCGGCGCATACCGATTCGACGACCCCGACGGTGAAGTCGGGATCGAAACCCATCTGGTGCGCGACGCCGACGGCTCCGTCTACCAGGTGCCACTGACCTATCGCGGGGCACCGCTGCCGACGGCGCACCTGGTGGGTGAGATGGAGCATTCGGTGCTCGGACACCGCTACATCTACGACGCCACGACCGACCCCGTCTACATCCGGCAGCTGCTTGCCACCATCGACGGTGCCGGACGCGAAGCCGAGCAATTCGTGCACGTCGACAGCGCGGAGCCGCGGAAGATCGAGAACACCGTGCACGTCCGGGGAACCGGATCCGGCTCGGGGTCTGTCCCCACGGTCACCGAGCTCCGGACAAGCACTGCCGGAACCGACACCGTCATCGCGGCGGGAGAGACGACCGTGGTGGTGCACCACCGCCTGGTCGATACCGAACCCACCGGACCCGCGCTACTCGGCGAATGGGACACCGGCCCCGCGCTTCTCGCACACATCCGGTAGGCGAGCAGCCGGAACACGCGCGGCAGCGGAAGAAGCCGCGCCGTGTCTCCGGCCGCGGGGTGCAACCGCGTCAGCCCGTGATCTCGTGCAGACCCGACCGGTCATCATCCTTGTCTCCGCTCAAAAGACCTTTCTGCAGCGTCTCGAACACGGCGAGACCCTGACCGACCATGCCGGAGATGGTGTCGTTGACCCCTTCCTGACCGTTGAGGATGGTCAGGTTGGAGTTCGCCAGGCCCTGCGCAGCGGCCTCCACGATGAGCGGCAACTGCTCGATCAGGGTCTGATCCAGCGCGACACGGTCGTTGGACGCGGCAGCCTCGGCCAGGATCCGGATCTCCTCGGCTTTCGCCCTGGCCAGGATCTCGGTCTCGCGGGCCTTCGCCTCGGCCGGCTTGATGACCTCGCTCTGCAGTTGCTTCTCTCGCAGTTCCGCCTGTTTGATGGCCAGCTCCGACTGCGCCTCGAGGACCTCGCGTTGCGCGGTCGCCTGCGCGAGCGGCCCGGCCTGCGCGGACTCCGCCTTGGCGCGGTCGGTCTCGGCCAAAATCTCGGCCTCCTTGATGGCGGTCTCGCGCGTGTACTCCGCCTGCCGACGACGGGATTCCTGTTGCGCTTCGGCAGAGGCCCGATCCGCTTCTGCCTGCGCAATTTTCGCTTCCCGCTCGACCTGCGCGAGGTGCGGTGCGCGCAACGAATCGATGTAACCGGAACCGCAGTCGTCGATGGACCGGATCTGCATCGAATCCACGATCAGACCCATCCGGCCCATCTCCACATTGGAGGAGTCGAGCACTTGTGAGGCGAGGACCTCACGCTGCCGGATGATCTGCTCCACCGTCATCGAACCGATGATCGACCGCAGGTGACCGGCGAAGATCTCCCCGACGGTACCGGCCATCGCACCCGTCTGCGAGGACAGGAAACGCTGCGCAGCGTTGACGATCGATTCCCTGTCGTTGCCCACCTTGAATGCGACCACTGCACTGACCGACAATTCCACACCCTGGGTGGTCACACAGGTTTCCTTGATGAGGGCCTCGTGCAGGTCCAGCGACAGGATGTCTGCTTTTCGCAGGACCGGGATCACGAACGCCCCCTGCCCGGTGACCACACGAAATGGTGCCCCATCTCCTCCGCGGTTCCCGCCGGAGATGAGCAGGGCCTCGTTGGGGGCGGGCACTCGATAGCCGAACATTCGGACTCCTCTGTGTTGGGTAGTGCTGGGTCGGGTGTTCAGGTACTGCCTGGTCGGCCAGTGCCGGTCTCACCGGTGACATCCAAGTCGAGCCACGGCTCGACGTCCAGGGCACGGCCACCTCGGTCGGTGACCACCAAGACGGTGGACATCGTGGGCAGCGGCTGCGCGGACCACGCGGTGTAGGTCTCGCGGCCACCGCGGATCGTCAATTCCACCTGTCCGGGCCCCTCGGCCCCGCGGGTGGCCAGCGTGAGTCGTCCGATCTTCCCGATCGGAGTCTGGTCGGACATGCGCGGGCTACTGCCCGGCGAGGGCTGCGGTGAGCGCCCCCACGGGCCGCTCGACACCCCACCGCTGCGCGAGCGCGGTCAACGCATCCGGATCGGCCGGCGACGACGGCAACTCATCGGACTTCGAACGCTGCACCGACGCGTCGGTGGCCACCCGCACCACCGGCATCGCCACGTCCAGATAGTCGGACGCGGCGACGAGCTTGCTGCGTATTCCTTTCGCGAGCGACGTCGACTCGTCGAGTGCCGCCGCGCGCACCGCGGCGAGCGACCCGTACTGCAGCAGCAACCCGGACGCGGTCTTGTCCCCGATGCCTTTGACGCCGGGCAACCCGTCCGACGGGTCGCCGCGCAGCACCGCGAGTTCCGCATAGGCGGCGCCGGCCCGGTCCACTGGAACACCGTATTTGGCTGCGACCGATCCTGGGTCGAACAACTCCGCTTTCGCCAGACCCCGACCCACGTACAGCACCCGCACCGGCACGGGGGTGTCGGTGACGACCTGCAGCAGATCACGGTCGCCGCTGACCACCACCACAGGATCGGTGCGTTCGGTCGCGGCGAGCGTGCCCATCACGTCGTCGGCTTCGAAACCGTCGGCGCCGCCCGTGGCGATGCCCGCGGCGGCGAGGATGTCGAGGATCACCGGGATCTGCGGGCTCAGCGCGGGCGGAACGTCTTCGACGGTGCCGTCGAGAGAGTCGGCGGCGACGCGGTGCGCCTTGTAGCTGGGCACCGCCGCGACCCGGAATGCGGGCCTCCAGTCCAGATCCAGGCAGGCGACCATCCGAGTGGGGTGATGGCGACGAATCAACGTTGCGACCATGTCGACGAACCCACGGATCGCGTTGATGGGGGTGCCGTCGGGGCCGGTGAGGGAATCGGGCACGCCGTAGAACGCGCGGAACCACAGGCCTGCGCTGTCGAGCAGCATCAGCGACGGTGCCCCGCTGGGATGTGCGGAAGTGTCGGGTTCGGTCACGGACCTCATCCTGCCATCTGTCGGCGGGCATTAGGCTCGACGACATGAGCACCGCTGAGTCCCGCTTCCCCGCCGTCCGCTACGGAGCCCGACTGCGCCGCGCCGCCGAACTCGGTGCCGCCGCCGGACTCGATGCGCTCCTGATCACCCCCGGCCCCGACCTGCGTTATCTGATCGGGTCCCGCGCCGAATCGTTCGAACGCCTCACCTGCCTGGTGATACCCACCGACGGGTCGACCCCCGCGGTCGTCGTGCCGCGCCTGGAACTGGCGTCGCTGAACGACTCCGCCGTCGCCGAACTCGCACTGCCGGTACGCGACTGGGTGGACGGGCAGAACCCGTACGCGATCGTCGCGGAATTCGTCCCCGCCGAGGGGAAGGTCGCGGTGGCCGACGCGATGCCGGCGTTGCACCTGATCCCGCTCGCCGCCACATTCGATCACGTCCCGACCCTCGCGACGCCGGTGCTCCGGGACCTCCGCATGATCAAGGACAGTGACGAGATCGAGGCGCTGCGCCGCGCCGGTGCAGCCATCGACCGGGTGCACGCCCGGATGGGGGAGTGGCTGCGCCCGGGCCGCACCGAAGCGCAGGTCGCCGCGGACATCGCCGCTGCGATCATCGCCGAAGGCCACACCGAAGCGGCGTTCGTGATCGTCGGGTCGGGTCCGCACGGCGCAGATCCGCACCACGAGGTCTCCGATCGGGTGATCACCACCGGGGACATCGTGGTCATCGACATCGGAGGCCCGGTGGAGCCGGGCTACAACTCCGATTCGACCCGCACCTACAGCATCGGCGAACCGGATCCCGCGGCCGCCGAGAAGATCGCGTTGCTCGAGGCCGCGCAGCAGGCCGCGGTCGACGCCGTGAAGCCGGGAGCGCGCGCCGAGGACATCGACGCCGCAGCCCGCGAACTGCTCGCCGCCGAGGGCCTCGCGGAGGTGTTCGTGCACCGCACCGGGCACGGCATCGGATTGTCGGTGCACGAAGAGCCGTACATCGTCGGCGGCAACACCGAACCGCTGCGGGCGGGCATGGCGTTCAGCATCGAACCGGGCATCTACCTCCGCGGTGAATGGGGTGCCCGCATCGAGGACATCGTCATCGTCACCGACGACGGCTGCGAATCGGTCAATCGGCGTCCGCGCGGGCTGACGGTGTTGCCGGGCTGAGCGGCAACCGCCGACCGGCGGGGATGCGTTCGACGACACCGCCGGCGAACACCTCGTAGAGCGGCAGCGTCTCGAGATGGACATACCCGATGTGGCAGTCACACACCGCATTCGGGCACGGACGCGGCCGTAGTGCGCGCAGGTAGGTGCCGTCGTAGAGGTTGCCGAGCGGCGCCGCGACGAAATGACAGCGCCGCACCAGCCCGTCACCGTCGACGCTGATCACGCTCTCCCCGGTACGGCACGGCAACCCCGCCGCCGGGTGCGGGTGCGCCGAATACGCGAACAGCGGATCGAGCGCAGTCCACACCGCCTCCTCCGCCGGGTCGTAACTGCGGCCTTCTTCGGCGTTGACCCACAGATACGTGTGGTCGGGCAACGCCGCGCGCAGCGCGCGTGCGGCGTCGAGATTGTCGGCGAGTCCGACGATCCCCACCGAATGCCGGATCCCCATCGCGTCGAGTTCGGCGGTGCGCGCCACGAATGTCTCGAGGGTGGTTTCACCGGGATGGTAGGTGCACCACAGGGCGAGCCGGGTGGGGTCGGCGGCAGCGAGCCAACCGGTGCGACACGACAGGTTGGTCTGCACTGCCACGGTCCCGACGTGCGGGAGGTGCGACAGGGTCACCAGCGCGTCCCGGTACCACGAGCGGGTCAAGGCCTCGCCCCACGGGGTGAACAGGATCGAGAGCTGCCGATGCCCGTGCGGGTTACGGACAACCCAGTCGACGAACCGGGCGAGTGCGGCGCGGTCGGCGCGCAGCGTGGCGGGACTGTCGCGGCGTTTCGCGAACGGGCAGTACGGGCAGTCGTAGTTGCAGCTCGCCAACGGACCGCGATACAAGATCGTCAGCTCGAGTGCGGCAGGGCCGGTCATCGGGGTGCGGCCGCGGCCATCGCCGCACGGATCGAAGTCGACACCAGCCACGGGCCGATGACGTCGGAATGGGCGAGCCCGTCGTCGGTCAACCGGATCCAGGTGCCACCGGCGGGATCGGGCCGGTGGGTGGCCCAGCCGCGGGCGGTCAACTCGTCGAGTTCGGGGATGTCGACGGTCGGATCGGTGCCGAAGCGGGTGGTGTAGTCGGCGGTGCGCATCCCGTCGGTGCGCAGCAGGGTCTTGATCAGCCAGCGGCGACGCTGCTCCTGCTCGTCGAGGTGCACGCCGACGCTGGCGCCGGTGAAATCGGTGGTGGCGCTGTACTCGTCGAGGATGGTGCGGACGGCGGGGATCCCGACGGCGTAGTCGAAGGAGTAGTGCAGGGTGTCGGTGTAGGAGCGGGCGCCGCAGCCGAGCCCGATCATGCCGTCGTCCTGGCAGCAGTAGTCGGTGTCGTCCCCCGGCACATCGGCGCGCCGGAACTGCCGCATCGATTGCTGTCGATATCCGGCGGCGGTGAGCACCGCGACACCCTGCCGATACAGGTCGAGACGGTGGGTGTCCCACTGCGGATCGTGCCGGTGCTCGTCGCCGGCGCGGCGACCGAGCCCGGTGAGTGGCCGCACATACAGCGGATACAGGTAGATCTCCTCGGGACGCCGCGCGAGTGCCGTGTCCAGGGAGTACTGCCAGGTGTCGGGACTCTGCCCGTCGATGCCGTAGATCAGGTCGAGGTTGACGACGGGGAACCGGCCGTCCTGCAGTCGGTCGAGGGCCGCGTCGACGTCGACGCGGCGCTGGGGCCGTCCTGCCGCGTGCGCTTCACGGTCGAGGAAACTCTGAACGCCCATGCTGACGCGATGCACCCCGCGGTCGGCGAGCACCGTGAGCCTATCCGCGGTGGCGGTGGCCGGGGAAGTCTCCACCCCGATCGGCAGGTGCGGCAGCTCGGGAGCGAAACCGGTGAGGATGTCGAACAGGTCGTCGAGTTCGGCCGGTTCGAGATAGGTGGGGGTACCGCCCCCAATCGCCGCCGTGGCGAATCGGGCGTCGCGGCCGGTCGCGTCGAGTTCGATGCGGACCTGCTGAGCCTGGCGGCGCAGCGCCTGCAGATAGTCGGCGACCCGGTGGGCGGGTGGTCGGGCGGTGGTGAACAGATTGCAGAAACCGCAACGCATCTCGCAGAACGGGATGTGCGCGTAGAGGAACAGCGCCGACACGTCCTGCTCGGCCCACACGTCCCGCAGTCGCGGCGAAGGGTCGAGGGGCCGGTAGGCGCTCTTGTGCGGATACGCGTACAGATACCCCTGATACGGGGACGCATCCAGATCGATGCCGATCCCGCTCATGCCGATACCTCCGTCGTGTGCGGCAGCACAGTGTGTGCGTACGGCACCGTCCACACACACTCGTGCGCGAGGCGATGCCCGCAATAGTCGTCGTCGCCGTAGGCGGTGCCGTGATCGGAGCACACGATCAGGAACACCGGCCGGGGGCCGGCGGTGAGCATTTCGGTGAGCTTCGGGATTCGCGAATCGACGTACCGCAGCGCCGCGGCGTGACTGGCGAGGGTGTCGGGGCGCCGCGTGTCGGGGGTGCTGGCGAAGCCGTCGAGGTAGAAGTGGTTGGGCTGATGCAGCGCTGCGATGTTGAGGAACACGAACCGGGGGCGTGGATCGTGCACGGCGAGGCGGGTGTCGAGCACGTCGAGTTGGTGATCGAAGCAGCCGGGGTCGGTCACGCCGGTGGCCTCGCTCCAGTGGCTTTCCTCGAACAGGTCGGGTAACACCGACCCGAGCGCGGTCTGTCGGTTGAAGAATCCGACGCCGCCGATGCACACGGTGCGGTAGCCGGCGGCGGCGAGCGCACCGACGACGGTGGCCTCGTCGAACAGCCAGGTGCCGGACCCGAGGAGATCTTCGGTGTGGCCGGGGAACTGTGCCGCGAACAACCGGTCGTGGTCGCCGCCGTCGGCGGGGGTGGGCAGGAAACCGGCGAAGAACGCCTGGTGGGCGGGGAAGGTGAACGTCGCGGGGGTGTGGCGGCGTTCCCACCGTCCACCGGGGAGCAGTGCGGCGAGGTTCGGGGTGCGGCCGGCGGTCAGTTCGGTGTCGGCGACGTCGAAGCGCAATGTGTCGAGGGTGACGAACACGATGTCGTGGGTGCCGATGACATCGGCGAATGCGGGAATCTGGATCATGCGGTGAACGCTCCGGTCAGGCTGTGGATTTGGGCGTCGTACGTGTCGTGCTCGCGGCGGTGCAGGCCAGGCAGGTTCGGCAGTAGATCACCGAAGGCGTTCACTTCCGCGACGGCCACCGGGATGGGCTGCGACCCTGAAGCAGCGCTCGCCCCGACGAGCACGTCGACCCCGACGGTGTGCATGCCGGGGAAACATCGGGCGGCGGCTTCCGCAACGTCGAGCATCCGCTGCCACCCCGCATCGCCGAGCGCCGCGCGCAGTGTCGCAACCTCGCCGCGGGTGTTGCCGAGATGTAGGTTCGTCACCGGCCCATGCGAGGTGCGCACCACCGCGTGGGTGGCGGTGCCGGCGACGACGAGGACCCGCACATCCACGGCCGTGCGGTGCACGACGAGTTTCGGAAACCACTGTTCGATGTGCAGTCGCTGCGGGGCGAGGGCATCGACGAGGGCGCCGACCTCCGTGTCGCCGCGGAACGTGCCGGGCCTCAGGCTGTTGACGAGCATCCCGTGGTGCCACCGCACCGGCCCGCGGGCGAGCACGTCCGCGCCGACACCGCGTCCACGCAGTTGCAGCGCGAGCACTCCGGACGCGGACGAACCGTGGGCGGGTTTGACGAACACCCTGGTCCAGCCGCGGGTGCGTAGCCTGCCACGCAGGTCCTCCCAGCCGCGGACCGCGGTGGTGCCGGGGGTGTCGAGCGCGGCCGGTACCGGAACGGCTGCGTCGTCCAGACGTGCATGGCAGGCGGCCTTGTCGAAGAGCACCGCGAGGTCGCCGGGATGGGCCGTCAGGTGTGCACCGGCCGCGGTGGCCGCGGCACCGAGCCCGGCGGTGGCGGTGGTGAACCCCCGATACCAGGCAGGACCGGCGGTGATCGCGCCGCGCGGTGCGCAGTCGGGTACGCCGCGCAGCAACCGATCGACGATCGGGTCGTCGCCGGGGGAGTCGATCCGCACCAGCGTCGACGCTCCCGGCGCGGCCAGGGCCTCGGTGAGGACAGCACCCGCGCGGGCGGGTCCGTCCGCGAGGACGGCGTGCCAGCTCACGACCCGCGGCGCGGGCAGCCCCGCCCGCCGCAGCGCCGCGGTGAGCAGGGCGGTACGGCGACTACCCGGGTTTCCGACGACCAGCAGTTCGGGAGTGGATGTCATTCGGAGACAGCGGTGTACAGGTAGACCTCGTCGTTGTAGGTCTCGGGTTCCTGCCGGTCGGTTGCGGAGATCGCGATCTGCGGGTGCGTCGAGCGCAGTCGCCGCAACGCCTCGTCGGAGACGAAGTGATGGTCGAGGATCAGGGTGCGTACCGCTCCGAGCTCACCGCCGGTCAGTGCCTCCGCACCGGTGTCGGTGAGGGTGCCGTTCGACAGGTCCAGCCGGGTGACGCGTCGCAGGACCGCGGCGCCGTCGAGGGCCTCGGCGATGCTGTCCACGAGTTCGCTGTTGCGCAGCCCCAGTTGGGTCAAGGCGGGGAAACGGTCACCGGCGAGCAGCGGCGCGATCGGGTCGATGGTGGTGATCGCGCCGTAGTTCTCGACGCCGAGCCAGATCTCGAGGTCGGTCAGCTCGGGTGCGTCGAGGGCGAGCAGCGCCTCGAGGTAGCGCTGTTGCAGACCCCCGGATTCGACGGTCAGGGAACGCAATCGCGGCAGGGTCGGGGTGGCGAACGGGACCGGATCGCCCATCACGGAGGAACTGCCGCCCCGCAGGTGCAGGGTTTCGAGGTGGGGGAACGCGGCGAGAACCGCGCCGAGGTCGCCCCAGTCGATCCAGGAGATCTCGGATTCCTCGAAGGTCATCTCGCCGAGGAACAGGTGCCGGACGGCAGGGAACGCCGTGAGCAACGGCACTACCTTGTCGGTGGGAAGCGGATCGCTCGCCTCGGTCCAGCATCCGAACACCAGCGTGGTGATCTGCCCGGCCCAGGGTTGACCGGCGAGGGACAGCAGATCGTCGACGAATCCGTCGTCGCCGCGTCGCCAGTCGGTTGCGACCTTCCACGCGACCGCGGCGGGATCGGCGGGGGAGGTGGTCTCTGCGGTGTACTGCTGGACGGGGAGTCCAGCGAAGGTGCTGGTGGGGGTGTCGATCGTCACCGGTGATGCTCCGTTTCCGAGGGAGTGCGTCGGTCGAACTGTGCCGTTGGCACCTTATGCCAGGGTCCCGACACGTGCCCGACCGCGGCCCGGCACACTGACGTCATGAGCAACACCACATCGGATTCGAGTTCGACCGCAGGCATCGTTGTCGTGTTCGGGGGGCGTAGCGAGATCGGCGTCGAGATCGCCGCACGGTTGGCGCCGGGACGCACGGTGGTGCTGGCCGCGCGCCGCGCCGACCACCTCGACGAACCGGTCGCACTGGTGCGGGCCGCAGGTGCGACGGAGGTGCACACCGTCGAGTTCGACGCCGATGCCCTCGACACCCATCCGGCGGTGCTCGACTCGATCACTGCCGCGCACGGCACGATCGATGTGGCGGTGTTGGCCTTCGGGATTCTCGGCGACCAGGCCCGCGCGGAAACCGATCCCACGCATGCGGTCGCGGTCGTGCACACCGACTACGTCGCCCAAGTCGGGTTGCTCACGGTGCTGGCGCAGCGCCTGCGCGCGCAGGGCAGCGGCCGCATCGTGGTGTTCTCCTCGGTGGCCGGCTGGCGGGTACGCCGCGCGAACTACGTGTACGGGTCGGCGAAGGCCGGTCTGGACGGATTCGCGTCCGGTCTGGCCGACGCCCTGCACGGCAGCGGTGTGTCGCTGCTGTTGGTGCGGCCCGGGTTCGTTATCGGCCGGATGACCGAGGGGATGAGCCCGGCACCGTTGCCGAGTACCCCGCCGCAGGTGGCGGACGCGACGGTGCGGGCGTTGCAGCGTGGTCGCGGTGAGGTGTGGGTGCCGGCGGTGCTGCGGCCGGTGTTCTTCGGGATGCGGTTGCTGCCGCGCGCGGTGTGGCGGCGGTTGCCGCGGTAGGGCCGGCCGCGCGCAGTGTCAGGGGCGTGACGGTCGCGGATTGATGGTGTCGCTGTCCCACTGGACGCTCATCTCGACCGAGACCTCGAACGCTTCCAGCTCGGACGATTCGAGGATTGCCTCGAGGCACTGCCTGGACCCGCCCACGTAGCTGGCCATCAGGTCGATATCGGTTGCCACGCACCATGTTCGGTCCTGCGGCCACCAGAGGTTCGGCGAGAGCAGAGCGCGGAATCCGTTGTCTGCCGCGGTGATCGAATCAGCGATCAGGAACATCGTCATCCACCCCGCCTTCATGCGCCCGGCGTGGTCCCGGACCTCGTCGAGGATGGTGTTACCTCCCCATATCGCGAACCAGCACCGGTCCGCAGTCGCGGTGAAGGGTGTGAGCGCGGCGATCAGTGCGCGGAGGGTCGGGCCGTCCAGCTCTCCGGTCGCCGGGCTTGTGTCCCACAGGCCCGGCTGCCCCTGACTGCGGATCGGAGCGGCCGTGATGAAGTCCCACTCCATCAATGGGTGGGCGGTACGTCCGTTCGCATCAGCGACCTCCCCGCCAGGTGACCGCCTCGACCTCACCGGCCGCCGGACCGGTCCGTCGATGCGCGGGGTGCAGAACGCGTGCGTATGCCTCGAACGCCGGCGGCACCACATCACCGACCAACGTGCCGCGATGGCCGTCGGCGAATCGCGACAGGGCGTCATGCACCCATTCACCGGCCGATACGTCCCGTTGGAAACTTTCCGCAGCCCACACGCACCGTAGCCTCCCACGATCTCGCCGACTGCACCCGAATCTTGCCCCGAAGGCGCCCGGGTGGAAATGGACTGGTAGCTTCCGTGAGGCGATCCACGCCATCCAGGAAAGCGCCCAGGAACGCGTCGATCTGATGTGGGGGCCGCAGATCGGGGAACTTCGGGGACCATATGGAGAGATATGGGAAATTTCCCATATCGACCTATACCGTTCCATCTCGTCGCTCGAAGCAAGCGTCGAAGCGATCACCACCGCTCTCAAATCACGGGGAAGCGCCTTCGGCCTGTTCATCGACGAAAATGCAGGACCTCGACTCCGACCTGCTTTCGGCGCTGGTCACCGTCCAGCACCGGGCCGGCCAACACGAATGACCGTTCTTCCTCGTCGGCGCTGGTCTCCCCAACTTGCCTGCCGTCCTGGCCGAGAATCGCTCCTACGCGGAAAGCCAGTTTCCCTACAACACACAGTCGGTCCCCTCGACAGAGACGCCGCTGCCGACGCGCTGAGGATCCCGGTCCGCCACCACGGAAGTGATTTCACCGACGACGCGCTCGAAGTGCACGTCACCGCCAGCGGCGGCTACCCGTACCTCCTGAAGGAGTTCGGCAGGGCAATCTGGAACCTCGCACCGGAGGCACCCTTCCAAACGGACGACGCGATGTCCGCGAAACCGCGATCTAGAAGGGTCTGGTCTGGGCACCCGAGCACGGGCGGATCGCGTTCACCGTGCCCGGCATGGCGGATCTCATTCGGCGCCAACCCGCCGCCTGAGCCGTGCCCCGGCGACAGTGCTGAAACACCCACTACTGCCCGTTGCGAAACTTGTGTCATCACAACAGATATACAGTCGACTGCGATGCGTGCCCCAGGAGAGCGCATACTGGGCCGATGCAGTCGTCGTTCTTCGATGCCCTCGACGCGCTCATCCGCTCGGCGCGGATCCGGATCGACCGGCCCGAACGCTCTGTGCACCCGCGGTTCCCGGAGGTGATCTATCCGCTGGACTACGGTTTCCTCGACGGCACCACCGCTGTCGACGGCGAGGGTGTAGACGTGTTCGTCGGTAGCCGTGCGGGTGCCGGTATCACCGCGGTCGCGCTCACGGTGGACACCCGCAAACGTGATGTGGAGGTCAAGGTCCTGCTGGAGTGCACACCCGGAGAGATCGATGAGGTTGCCGCGTTCCTGTCCGGGACGCTCCAGCTCGGGACGACGATCATTCATCGCTGAGTATTCGCCGACGGCAGCGGCCGTGTCCAAGGGGGAGAGGTCACCATGACCTGGTGCAGACGCCACGTCGGATCCGCGGCACTGGTCGCGTCCATCGGCGTGGTGACGGCAGCGTGCATCACGGTCGATGTCACCGGTTCCTCTGCCGCCGAGTCCGATCGAACAGCGCGGGAGTCGTGTGCTCGTTTCGATTCGTTCTCCGGGCAGCTACGGGTCGGGGATCCATCACACACGCCGCCGAGCCTCGTCCCCGGCGACGGTCCACTCGAACTCGGCGTCATCGACTCTCCCGCGGACTACCCGTTGCTGGAGTCCATCGAACTCGGCGAGGAAGATACCGTCGTCTTCACGCTCAGCGGGGACGGTCTCGTCGGTTGGTCGGCCCGATTCGTGCAGGAGCCACGGTTACGGGCCACCGATGCCGCCGTCCCGATCGCAGGTTCGTGCATCCTGCAGATCGATCTGAGTGGTGCACGCACGGGCGTCATCTGGCAGGACGATGCTGTGCCCCTTCGGCTGGCATCCGAAGGCGATGCCTCTGCGGTGGTCGAGGTCCTGAGCTATCCCAGCAGCGCCGCCATCGCCCAGTCGTATCTCAGCACCCGGACCACGATGCCGACCGTGATCGTCGATTCACCCTCTGAGGCAGGAACACTCACGATCACGATCGAAACCGAAGGCGGATAGGCGAGAACCGCGCCCGCGTCGGATCGAACCGGTACCGGCGTCCACGATCTCGAAGTGCGTGCCAATGTCGTCATCCCCACAGGACTCCACGGGTGGACAACTCGACTCCCTTGTCCCGACAGCACGGGTTACCCTCGGTGCGGTTCATGGACGAGACGGGGGAGGCGTGAAACATGAGTGAGCGACGCACGATCACCTCGGTGGCCCGGGCGATCGGGGTGGCGATGACGGTGGGGTTCGCCCTGATCTGAGGTGCACCCGCTCAGGCGACGCCGGAAACGGGATCGGGGGATCCCGTCGTGTTGCCCGCCGGAGACGTGGTGACGCCACCGATCGAGTGCGGACCTACCGCCGAGCATCCACGCCCGGTCATCGTGTTGCCGGGTGCCGACGGCACCGTTTTCGAGACCGCAGACCAGTGGTCCACCGTCATTTCGGCGCTCCACGACACCGGCACGTGCACGTTACTTTTCCAAGGCGGCGTCGTGGACGACAAGCGCTGGGCCGGAAGCATCCGCGACGGCGCCGGGCAGCTCGCGCAGTTCGTCGAGTCCGTCAGGGCTGCAACCGGCGCCGAGAACGTCGATCTCGTTGCGCACTCCGCCGGTACGGTCGTCTCCAACTACTACATGAAGGTATTGGGCGGGGCGAGCAATGTGACGCACGCGGTGTTCTTGGCCCCGGAGGGGCGGGACTGCGACGGCGCCGGGTTCCTCGCCGCATATGGCATCGACAATCCACCCATCACTCCCGTGCAAGTGCTGCAGGCGTTGCCGTTTCTTTCCTCTGCCCTCGGGTATCTCTCGCCCGATCTGGCTGTCGCGCTGCAACTCGCACCCGGTTCGGACGTTCACACGAAGGTGTTCGCCGACGGAGCGATCACCCAACCCGGCGTGCGGTATGCGGTGCTGGCCACCGAAAACGACCAGGTCGCGACACCGGCGGGAACATGCTCGTTCATTGCGGAACCGGGTGTGACGAACACGCTGTTCGAAGCGGCCTTCCCGGGTGCACCGGCGGTCGACCACTCGAGCCTCCGGTCGAGCCCTGAGGCAGCAATGTGGGTCATCGAACAACTCGCGTCCTGATGCGTGCGCTGATGCCGGGCGATGGGTGGAACCAGGCTTCACCGGACCGGGAGCCGCCGCGGTCCGGGCCCCTCCTTCGCCAACACGTCCCCAGGGTTCGCCAACGGGCAACTTTTCAGACTCAGACACCCGCACCCGATGCATCCGGCGAAGTCGTCACGCAACTCGGTCAACGCCTCGATACGGCGGTTCAACTCGTCGTGCCACATCAGCGACAGCTGCGCCCAATCCTCCGCAGTCGGCACCCGACTGTCCGGAAGCGAATCGAGAGCCTTCCTGATGTCCTCCAGAGACACACCGACACCCTGCGCGATCCGGATGAAGGCCACGCGGCGCAATGTGTCGCGCCGGTAGCGACGCTGGTTGCCGGACGTGCGACGACTGTCGATCAGCCCTCGTGACTCGTAGTAGTGCAATGTCGATACCGCGACACCGGAACGCTCGGACAATTGCCCGGGTGTCAGCCAGACGCCAGCAGTCATCGGCACCTTTCTCGGTAGGGCACGTGCGTGTCGATCCTGTGCTGCACAGTACCGAAATGTCGCGCGCAGTTAGGGGACAGGTGGACCTGAGGTCGGCGCTGTTCGGTCACGGCATCCGCCGGGAGCGGCCGACGAGCCGGTGTCAGATGCGAAGAATCATGGTGAGCGAGCCGTCCACGCTGCCGACCGGCGTGAATCCGACCCGTTCGTACAGAGCACAGGCGTAGTTGTCCGGTTCCACGCTGAGGCTGATCGCTGATACTGCCGCGCCACGAGCGGTGTCGACGAGTGCGCGGAGTAGGCTTCCGCCGACGCCGCGCCCTCTGAGGGGGCGGACGACTGCCATGGACATTTCGGGTATTGCGGGGTTCACGAAACCGTAGCCGGGGTCGTCTGCGGAGAAGTACCGCAGCCAGGCTGCGCCGATGGGGGCGCCGCTGTCGATGTCCTCCGCGACCAGACCGAGGTCGCCGATTCGGGGCCAACCCGAGATGTAGTGGGCAAGTTGCGGACGACGCAGAACCTCGTCAACCGTGCCGCGCGGTCCGTCGGGGCGCCAGAACGCGGCCTCGACCAACATGTCGGTCAAGAACGACGTGTCCGCAGCACCGGCTGCGCGAATAGTCGAAGGCATGCACACAGCGTCGCACCGCCTGTGAGGATTCGCCAGTGGACGACGGAGTCCAGCCCGGCTGCCGGACAGTACCGCCCGAGGTCACGCAGGGGAGTGGTCAGACACTCGACCGGCAATCAGGGTTGACGAGAGTCCGTTCCCCTGCCTATCGGGCATGGCCGTTGACGCCGGGGAGATCAACGAGATGCCGATAGCGGCGAGGTGACACCGGACGATCTCACCGTTCCTACGGGTGCGATACGGCACCATTGTGAAGCGGAGCAGCTTCTAGAGTCGGTGCCGCACAGTCGGTTTGATGGATAATGGTGATTATCCATCAAGATCAACTCTCAGGGGGAGGTGGTGTGCGGCGTGGGGAGCGACCCTTTCGGCTCGCCGTGCCGACACCTGTAGCCGGCACATGAACATGCCGAGGCGCAACGCGAGACGATATGCGCCTTGCCGCACGCGCTGACGCACTGGCTCACCGACGACATCCCGGGCGACATCGACTCCGGCGTGGGGACTCCGGCGTGGGGTGCCCGGCGTGCTCGTCGATCAGACCACGGGCAACAACGAGCCCGCGGACGGCCCCAGCGATCGGTCCGCGACATCACCCTGGGTGATGCCGCGACCCGAACCCACCCTGAGCGGCGATCGGGTAGGCCCAGATCTCGGTTACTTGACATAATGTAGATTATCGGCATTATTTGGATGTAGGTTCACCTGCGGTTTTACAGGCATCAGCCAGCGTCGCTCGTGTGCGCATCGACTTCGACATACGCTTCGCGCGGTACATCGGTCCGCGCTGCCGCCGATGGCGTCGTCGCATCGCCGGTCGCTCGTCATGCGATGCGCCGACGTTTTCACCGACCGGGATTCCTGGCAGGTCTGCCACCAGTATCGAATATTCGACCCGCCGTCCCGTCGACGGCCGACACCCGCATCGAATTGTTCGACCTTGATCGATGTCCCGTCCCCCCACGCACCCAACCAATCCAGCCAAAACGTCACTGTGACGTTTTGGCAGGGGTTCTGGGTGTCCACCACGGCGTGGCACCCCCCAGCGGATCACCCTTGTGGCCTCTGCTGACACCGTTTCTGCGTTCTGCACCGAGCGCGCTCGATGCTCACTCCCCGACAACCCTGCCGCAAAACAGAAACGTCACAGTGACGTAATTGGACTCAGGCCCGCGCCTCCAGAACCAAGTTGAACGGTGTTTCTGTCGCGCGACGGAAGTCACCGAATCCGGCCTCCGCCGCAACCGCAGCGAGTCGCGTCTCGCCGGCCTGCGCGCCGAGACCGAGCGCGACAGGTTGAGCGAGCGATGAGGGCGTGCACAGCACCGTCGAAGCCGCGTAGTACATCCGCCCGACCGGATTGAGATTCTCGGCGAGGCTGTCGTGCGCATACGGTTCGACGAGCATCACAGTGCCGTTGTCAGCCAGTGTGTCGCGCGCATGCGCCAGCGCACCGACCGGGTCGCCCATGTCGTGCAGGCAGTCGAAGTAGCACACCAGAGCGTAGTCGTGACCGGGGTAGTCCGCTGCCGATGCGACCGTGAAGTCCACGTTCTCGACGCCCTGCTCGGCTGCCAGTTCTCGTGCGCGGGTGATAGATTCGTTGTGGTAGTCGAAGCCGTGCACCGCCGAGTTCGGGAAGGCCTGCGCAATGAGTGTCGTGGAGACGCCGTGCCCGCATCCGATGTCGGCCACCTCGGCGCCGGCCGCGAGTGTGTCGACGACGCCATCGAGTGCGGGGAGCCACGCGTCGACCAGATTCGCGCGGTAGCCCGGCCGGAAGAACTGTTCGGTTCCGGTGAACAACTCGGTGTCGTGTTCATGCCAGCCGAATCCCCGACCCTGACGGATTCGCTTGGTGATCGCCTCCCGGTCCTTGAACACCGCGCTGATCAGGTGGTAGCCGCCGGCAAGATAGACCGGGCTGTCGATGCGGGCGAATGCCATGGCCTGCTCCGGCGTCAGCGTGAAGGTGCCGGTGCTCGCGTCGTACATGAGATACCCACTTGCAGCTTGCGCCGACAACCATTCCCGCGCATAGCGTTCACGCACTCCGGTACGTTCAGCCAGCACATCGGAAGTCGTCGGGCCGTTCCCGTCGAGCGCTTCCCAGAAACCCAGATCGAGGCCGATCATGACCAGCGCGCTGTTGAGTGCGGCGCCCATGTCGGTGACCAGTTTCCCGAGGGTTTGCTCCAGCGTGTCTTGATCGATTTCCTGCATGCCAGGTGTGGTCATCGCACACCTCCTCAGGTTAGTGATGTACAGCACATTCTAGGCGCTCGCGGGGTCGACCCGGCCGATGCAGTCGGGCATCATCGCCGCAGCCCCGATGATCGCGAACTGCGACAGGGTACCGGTAATGGATGACCATCGACCCTGACCGATCGACCACGGAACGCGTTAGGCTGAGGCACCTTTCATCCGAGGAGGCAATGTTGAGCCATGAAGTGAAGATGATCGTGCTGTCGACCGACGACCTCGACGAATCAATCAAGTTCTACAGCGACACCCTGGGTATGGGTCTCAAGTTCCGCGACGGCACGCATTTCGCGGCCCTCGACGGCGGTGGCGTCACCCTGGCACTCGCCACCTCGGTGGACCACCCGATTCACGGCCAAGTCGTCGTCGGCATCAAGACCGACGACGTGGACGGCGCCGCGAAGGCCATCGAAGAGGCCGGCGGCGGCATCGTGAAGGGCCCGTACGACGATGCACACGAACGCCGCGCGGTGGTGTACGACAACAAAGGCAACGGCTTGGTGTTCTACAGCCCGCTTCCTCGCTGACCGACTTCCGTCGGCGCCCGGCCAGTTCGTCCCGATGGGCAGGCCGGAGCGCCGTCCGTTGCAGACAGCTACAATCAGTAGCAGGCTGCAACGCAAGGAGGTCGTGATGGCTCCGTCAACCGACAAGGTCACCCGATTCGACGCGGAACTCGTCGACAGCGCCATCGCCGAAGGTGGCCGGCAGAACCGCACCGGGCGGCAGCAACTCGAATACTGGGCACGCATCGGGCGGGCCATGACCGCCCACGAGAGCGCCTCGCTACGCCGTGTGCACGACGCGTTGTCCGGGTCGCGCACGGTCTCCGATCTCACCGATGCCGAGGGGCGGCTGTTCAACGCGGAGATCGACTCGCGGCTCGCCGATCATCTGGCGGATATCGACTATGTCGGTGTGCTCGCGGGGCGCGGTGTCACGACGGTCGTACTCGATGACGAGGGCCGTCTGGTCGAACGGCATCCGGATGGAACGACGCGCGTGCTCGACGACGCATGAGGCGTCTGGATCTGGTGGTCGGCCCGAACGGTGCCGGCAAGTCGACGTTCGTGGAGTTGTCACTCGCTCCCCTGCTGCCGCTCAGTGTGTTCGTCAATGCGGATGTGATCGCGCAGCAACGGTGGCCGGATCGGGCCGAGGAAATGTCGTACGAGGCGGCGCAGGTCGCAGCGACGGTGCGGGACCGGTTCATCGCCGAGGGACGCTCGTTCATCGCGGAGACGGTGTTCTCGCACGAGTCGAAGCTCGAGCTCATCGATCGGGCGCAACGCGCCGGGTTCGTGGTGGTATTGCACGTGATGATGGTGCCCGAGGCCATGTCGGTCGCGCGTGTGGCGCACCGGGTGTCCGCGGGTGGGCATTCCGTGCCGGACGACAAGATCCGGGCGCGGTATCAACGATTGTGGCCGTTGGTGGTCGAGGCGATCCGTCGTGCGGATCAAGCCACGGTGTACGACGCGGCTTCGGGGACGCCGGCGCCGGTGGCGCGGTTCGCGGCGGGAGCGCCGGTCGGGGCGGTGCGATGGCCGACATGGACACCGTCGGCGTTCGCCCTGCTCGGGTAGCGGTGCACGGCACAACAATTTCCAGGGAGATACATGTTCGAGCTGACTCAGCCGCTGGCGACCGTATTCACAGGAGGGGGCGTCGTCACAGCTGCCGCGCTTGCATTCGGGAACGGGGCACTGAACCGTCGGATGGACATCCGCCATCATGAAGAATCTAGGGGTCACGACCGGGAGCGCCTCAGAGCGGACCGATACTCGGCGTGTTCGGAGCAGCTCGGTCACACGGCCGCAGCAGTTCGCATGGCCGGGATCTACGGCATGTTCTCCCTCGCTGATGAGTGGGTGGCGTCCGGGAATGACAGCGACGCCCAAACGGCGATCGACGTCATCCGGCGGTATGCCTGCAGCCGGCCGCCCCACGATGCCGACAACCTGCAGGGCGAGATGTTCGTCCGCAAGGTAGTGCTCGAAGAACTGTCACACCGATCGGATTGGTGGTCGAAGGCTCAAGCGGGGCCTCGACTCGAAACCACCTCGACCCACATTCAGCAGTTGACGCGCTGGTCACATCTCAACACGGATCTGGAATCATCGATGCTCCACACAGTCGACCTACGGTCGACGAAATTGGCAGGCATCAACCTGAGCCGTTCCATTTTGGCGAATGCAGACCTGTCAGATTCCGACTTCGAATTGGCCAATCTTTCGGATTCCTCGCTGGCGGTGTCAAGGGACATCAGGGCATCCCCGTAGGCGGACAGGTCGTGTCCCTGTGTGCGGACAGCTGATCTCCCTGTGGGCGGTCAGCTGATCTCCCGCACCGGGTCAGGCCAACGGCATCACCCCGCGT
>NZ_JBUYWC010000031.1:0-18096 GCF_055230935.1 Rhodococcus ruitaii
GACGGTCTTGGACCGAACCAACGCAGCCAGCTCGTCTCGATCCCCGTCACGCAACACCAAAGGAGCAACTCGCATGCCGCAGTATCTCAAACTTGACCGCCAAACTACTTTTCCCACGCCGCACTAGGTGCCGCCCTGATCGGTGCCGCAGTCCCGCTGACCGCGGCGCTGCATCTCCCGCGTAGGCGAGATCCTGATCGTATCGGGATCCCGGGCGCGATACGTGAATTCTTGCCCGGTGTGCGCTCTGTGCCGAAGTGTCCCGCGGAGTGGACATCACAGCGATGGAAAACCGCAAGTGACTGTCATTGTGGGGTGACTGGGTCGATTTGCAGACTTGGTTTCCCATCCGGCGCCCGCCACCAATCGGCGAGGAGCCACGGCATTCTCGACAGAGGCGGTGTGATGACAGATCTGGACTTCACAAGAACCGAGTTCTTCATCGGTGGTCGGTGGTGCCCCCCGACGTCGACCGATTCGTACGAACTGGTGGAGGCGTCGACGGGGAAACCGCTTGGATCGACTCCGCTCGCCGGTCTCGGCGACATCGACGCGGCGGTCGCTGCCGCGAGAGCTGCGTTCGACGATGGGCCGTGGGGAAGGTCCACACCGGTCGAGAGAGCCGCGACGCTCCGTAGATTCGCTGCTGAGCTCCAGGCCCGGGGTGAGGCGACTGCGGAACTGATCAGCCGCGAGAACGGTTCGCCGCTCACAACGTCGTACGGCGCGAATGTCGCCATTCCCGTTGCCACCCTCAACCAGTACGCGGACCTGGCGGAATCGGGTTGGTTGGAAGAAGTTCGGGACAGCTACCCAGGGGCCACCATCGTTCGCAAGGTCCCGGTGGGCGTCGTCGCGGCCGTCATCCCGTGGAACTTCCCCCACCTCATCGCGATGGCGAAACTCGCGCCTGCACTCGCAGCCGGATGCACGGTCGTCGTCAAGCCTTCTCCGGAGACGGCACTGGATGCGTTCGTGCTGGCCGACGCCGCCGAGGCAGCAGGCTTTCCGGACGGCGTCATCAACATCGTGCCCGCGGACCGCGAGGTCAGTGCCGCGCTCGTGGCGCACCCCGGGATCGACAAGGTCACCTTCACCGGGAGCACGGCCGCGGGCCGTGCTATCAGTGAAGTCTGTGGACGCCTGATGCGGCCCGTCACCCTCGAATTGGGTGGAAAGTCGGCCTCGATCGTTCTCGAAGACGCGGACCTGGACGTGTTCGAGGCGAATCTGGCTTTGACGTCGTTCGTCAACAACGGTCAGGCGTGTGTCCTGCTCTCGCGGATTCTGGCGCCGAGGTCCCGCTACGACGAGGTAGTCGACGCCGTCGCCCGGGTTGCGCGCGGACTGGTGGTCGGCGACGCGCTCGACCCGGCCGTGACCTGCGGTCCGATGGCGGGACGGGTCCATCGCGATCGGGTGCTCGGCCATATCGAGGACGCCAAGAAGTCCGGCGCCCGGCTCGTGACGGGCGGTGGTGCGCCCGCAGGACTTGACGATGGTTGGTTCGTCGAGCCGACCGTGTTCGCCGATGTGGACAACGCGAGCCGCCTGGCCCAGGAGGAAGTGTTCGGTCCGGTGATCGCCGTCATCGCGTACGACGACGAGGACGAGGCGGTCGCCATCGCGAACGACAGCGAGTACGGCCTCGCCGGTGCGGTCTGGACACGCGACGAGCATCGAGGGGCCGACATCGCGCGGCGTATCCGCTCCGGCACCGTGGGCGTGAACTACTACCAGATGGACCTGGGCGCGCCGTTCGGCGGTGTCAAGGGCAGTGGACTCGGTCGTGAGTTCGGCCCCGAGGGCATGGCCCCGTACATCGAGTACCAGTCGGTCTACGTCAGTGCCGATTACAAGGCCGGTGTGGCGGGATGAACCACCCGAAACCTGTGAACGGAAAGGAAGGCTCGAACATGAAGACGCGCGCTGCTGTGCTGTGGGGCCCGGGAGAGCCCTGGTCGATCGAGGAGATCGAACTCGACGAGCCACGCGCCGGCGAGGTTCTGGTACGCCTCGTCACCTCGGGACTGTGCCATTCGGACGAGCACATGCGGGACGGCACAAACGCCTTTCAGTACCCGTTCATCGGTGGACACGAAGGTTCCGGCGTCGTGGAGCGTGTCGGTCCGGGTGTCGTCGACCTCGCCCCGGGTGACCACGTTGTCTTCAGTTTCATTCCGGCCTGCGGTCGGTGCCGATCGTGTGCCAATGGCATGTCCAGTGTCTGCGATCTGGGCATGCACCTCGGTATAGGTCTGCAGATTTCGGACGGCACCGCCCGGCACCGAGCTCGCGGACAGGACGCTCGCCTGATGTGCGTGGTGGGAACGTTTGCCGAGCACACCGTCGTCAACGAGGCCTCGTGCGTCAAGGTCACGCCTGATGTGCCACTCGACAAAGCCGCGCTCGTCGGCTGTGGAGTCACCACGGGGTGGGGTTCGTCGGTCAACGTCGGCGAGGTGACGGCAGGAGACTCGGTTGTCGTGCTCGGTATGGGCGGCGTCGGGTGCGGAGCCGTGCAGGGCGCGGCCCAGGCCGGTGCTCGGCACGTGGTCGTCGTCGATCCGTCGGAGTTCAAGCGGGTCGAGGCCAAGCGATTCGGCGCCACGCATGCGGTGGCCACCACGGAGGAGGCGTACTCCCTGTTGCAGGAGTTGACCTGGGGTGCGATGGCGGATGCCGTTGTGATCACGGTCGACAAGATGACAGGCGCTCACCTCGCGCCGGCAATGGCGTTGTTGGGCAAGGGCGGAATCTGTGTTCAGGTCGCGGTCAGCGATCCGACGGAAATGACGGCCGACATCAGCCTCATCGATCTCGCCTCGATGCGAAAGTCCGTTCGGGGATCGTGGTACGGCAACGCCAATCCCCGATCCGACATACCTCGCCTGCTCCGGATGTACATGGATGGCAAGGTCATGCTCGACGAGATGATTACGAAAACGTACACGCTCGACCAGATCAACGACGGGTTCGAGGACATGCGACAGGCATCGATCATTCGGGGCGTCATCAACTTCTAGTGTCCCGATTCTTCGAACCGGGTGCAGTAGCGGGCGATGGGGTTGAGCATCTGGTCGGCGTTTCTCACCCTGGCAGGAAGGGCGGGGGTTGTCGTTCAGGTCTTGATCCCGTCGCGGGCGCCGGTGGAACTGGCGAACCGAGCGGTGGGCGGGTCGTTGGAGCTTCTGGAGCGTGAAACGATGCGGCAGTGACGAAACAGGCACCCGCACAGCCTGTTTTGTCCTTAATGACCACGAAGAATCGTGATTCTTCCACGCGACGCGGGACAGTTACTGGAGCACGGTTGGGCATTCGACTGCAGTGGCACACCAATTTTCCGGTTGTGCCCATGGAAGGATGCAGATGACCGAGATTCGCGCGGATCAGATATCCGATGAGCAGAGGGATGGCTGGTCGCTCGTGATGTTCACATGTATTGCATCGCTGTGCTGGGACTGGTCATTTCGGCCCTGGCGCCGACGTACTGAATTCTGATCGCCGGCCGTCTCATCACCGGGGTGCTCTCCGCCTGCCTGTTCCTGAGCTATTCGCTCATTCGTAACGCGTATCAGCAAGGTGCTGGTTCTCGTCACTTCGATCTTCATCGGAATCGGTACCGGACTGTGTTATTCGGCCCTACCCAACCTTCAGATCGAGGCCTTGCCGCCCCAGTTGCAGGCGTCGCTGGCGGGTATGGTGGGTACCTTCCAGAACATGTTCGGGGCGATCCTGCCCGTCATTGCGTTCGCGGTCCTCCATGCCCACCTGGCAGTGGCCGTTGACGGTTACGTCTTCTACTCCGAGCAGGGCATGCAGTTGGTTGTGGGTCATTGCCGGTGCGGGGGCCGCCGCTACGACCGTTCTGGGCATCATGCCTCCGAGGGACATCACGCAATTGACGCTCGAGTCGCTGGACGGATACGCCGACGCCACGAATCGCCGAGTGCAGTGGAGCCTGCGTCCAACCTGCTAGCGACTCTGCAGGTTGCAGCAAAATACTACGGCCCAAGGTGATTGACTGAGCCGACGATGGTCAGGTGCCATCATTACGAGTTCGTTTCCCCTCTTGTCTGTCGCCCAAATCTGCTCTAGGTTCACGGGAAACCGGCTGACGACATACCTCGGATGTATGACTTCGACTCAGTCCTCCGATCAGATCAACCCTGCCGGCACACAGCATTATCGGGATCGAATGATCACGGACCAGCCCACTCGACCATGACTGACAGTGCGTCGGTGACGCAACTTCCGATTCACAACTCAATCCGTCTCTCCGCAAGGGAGAGTCGGCAACTCTATCCAAGGAGAACGATCATGGGACTCGCTGCACTCGAACCGAACTCGACCGTCGATGAGGTGGTTACGGTCATCGAGCGCGACGGCGGTGTCATCATCCGCGACTTCATCGATTCGGACACGCTGGAAGGCTTGCTCCGAGATCTGCAACCGAGGATCGATGCAATTTCGTTCGGGGATGACACAACCGGCGAGCGGACTCGCCGACTCAGCGGCATCTTCAAGCACACACGACACGCGGACGCGGTCGTCAGGCACCCCCTCTACCGCGAGACCGCCGAGCGCATCCTGTGCACACCCGAGACGCTCTGGTTCGGCGAGGACCCCGTCGAAGTGACTCCGACGATTCAGATCGGCGTCAGCCAGCTGATCGCGATCCATCCAGGTGAAGGCGCGCAGGCGCTGCACAGGGACGACGTAGTGTGGCAGTGGCGTCATCCCGAGGGTGGTCGTCAGGCGCGAGTGCAAATCATGGTCGCGATCACCGACTTCACGGCGGAGAACGGCGGAACCCTGGTCGTTCCGCAAAGTCACCTGTGGGGCGACAACCGTGGCCCACGCCTCGACGAGGCGTCTTCCACGGTGATGCCGGCCGGCTCCGCGGTGATCTTCATCGGCTCCACGTTCCACGGAGGCGGCACGAACACCACGGACCAGCCCCGTATGGGTCTGACCATGAGTCTGGACCTGGCATACCTGCGCCAGGAGGAAAACCATTACCTGACCATCCCGATGGAGGAGGCGAAGGCTCTCCCCGAAGACATCCAGCGACTGCTCGGCTATGACACTTGTCCTCCGGGGATGGGATGGGTTGAATCCGACGGAAAGTTCCGCAATCCGCAGACTCTTCTGGGGAACGGCACCGAGTCGTCGGGATTCGGTGGTGGCACAGTGGAATCGACTCCCGCAAGTTAGGCAGTTCCAGATTCCGGCTCGCTGCATCTGATCAGAGTGGCTCCCCGGGGCAGCGTCCCTACGAATGCATCAGCTTCTGCAATTCCAGAAAAGGTTCCGGTATCGAGCCGCGGTCAGAGGAGAGAAGATTGAACGCAGGGATCCAGCGCGTTTCGAGCAGTGCGACTGTGGAAGAAGTAGCCGCAGTACTCCAGGAGCACGGACACGTGGTCATCGAAGAACTGGTGACACGCGAAACGGTGGACAGTTTCGTCGCCGAGATGCAGCCGTACATCGACGAGACCGCTTTCGGCGACCAACCGGGGTTCGGACTGAAGACACGACGTACCGGCCGGATCATCGAGAGGTCGCCGCTCGAGCGTGAGTTGATCATGCACCCACTGGTCCATAACGTTCTGCAGACGCGACTGGCGCACGCAAGCAGTATCCAACTCGGAGCGACAGAAATGATCTCACTCGATCCGGGGCAATCTGCGCAGTTCCTCCACCAGGACGAAATGATCTTCGACTCCTACCCCTTCCCCGCTGACTTCGAGGTCTATTGCAACGCGATCTGGGCCCTCACCGACTTCACCGAAGAGAACGGTGCCACACGGGTTGTCCCGGGCAGTCACAAACTCTCTCGACAGGACTACATACAAGAGGACACCGTCCCCGGCAGAAATGAGCGCCGGATCGGTGATGGTCTTCTCCGGCAAGCTGTGGCACGGGGGCGGTGCCAACAACTCGTCGGAAGTGAGGCGCGCGCTCGCCGTCACAACAGCTGTCGGTTGGGTTCGACAGGAAGAGAATCAGTACCTGTCGTGCTCGCGGGAGGTCGCTCGTACCCTGCCCGAAGATCTGCAACGCTTCATGGGTTATCACCAGGCACGCGGATACGGCCACGCCGGCGGCCAGAAAGACCCCCTCGAGGCGCTTCTCGAGGCTGCCGTGTCCGAGAGCGTCTGAGCCTGCGGACGAACACTGGTGATCCGCACCACGCTCACGGACGCCCGCGCGAGCGTGGTGCGAATTGTGCACCGGAGGAATGTCGGGTGTAGGCCTCCTTGCGCTACATCTCCTGCTCCACACGTACGACAAATCGCACCGGAGAAGGGTGCGATCCATTCTGTTCCCACTCAACTAGAGGTGCGGTATGTCATCACTCGAGACCTTGCAGCAATCGCCGGCAGCGAAGCAGCCCGATCCTCACCCCCTCGACCCGATCACGGAGGAAGAGCTCACGCGGGCACGTGAGATTCTCGTGGCGTCAGGTCGTCTGACCGAAGACTGCACGTTCGCGACGGTTCAGCTGCAAGAGCCCGACAAGGCGGCTCTGAGTTCATTCGTGGTCGGCGACCACATCGATCGACGGATTGCGGTCGTTCTGAGAGACGTGAGGGCGAGCCTGATCCACCGTGCCGTGGTGTCTGTCACCAACGGTCGAGTCGACTCGTGGGAGACGATCGACACAACGACGGAGCCGTATGGACAGACCGGGTTCCTGATCGCCGATTTCACCGCCGTCAACGAAATCGTGCGCGCCGACGAGGGCTGGCAACGTGCTGTCGCCGAGCGTGGAATCGAGGATTCGTCGAAATGCGAGGTCCTGTCGATGACTCCCGGTTACTTCGGGATCGCAGAAGAACAGGGTAAGCGGATCTACAAGGCCCAAACCTTCTATCGAGAGAACCCCACCGACAATCACTGGGCCCGACCTCTCAGCGGCCTGACCGTCACCGTGGATGTGACCAACGGTCGCGTTGTCGAGCTCTTGGATCATCGGGGGGCGCCGGTACCACCCTACTCGGGAGATTACGCCAACGGTGACAATGGTCGAACACGCACGGACCTCAAGCCGCTCGAGATCACTCAGCCCGAGGGGCCGAGCTTCACGGTCGAAGGCCGCCTGGTGAAGTGGCAGAACTGGGAGTTCCGGATCGGTTTCGACATCCGGGAAGCGCTGGTGCTTCATCAGATCGGCTACCGGGACAACGGCGTTCTCAGGCCGATTGTGCATCGGGCCTCTATCGCGGAGATGGTGGTTCCCTATGGAGATCCCGATCCGACGCGGTTCTGGCTCAACTACTTCGATGTCGGCGAATGGAACCTCGGACGAATGGCGACCTCACTCGCATTGGGGTGTGACTGCCTCGGGGAGATCCGATACTTCGACGCCGTGCTGCACGACGACGACGCGAATCCGTACACGGTCGAGAACGTCGTCTGTATGCACGAAGAAGACTACGGGGTGTTGTGGAAGCACAACGACCCGATGGCCCAGATCGCAGAAACCCGAAGGTCCCGCCGTCTGGTGGTGTCGTTCTTCGCGGCAATCGGCAATTACGACTACGGCTACTTCTGGTACTTCTACCAGGACGGAACCATCGAGTTCGAGGCCAAGTTGACCGGAATCGTGTTCGCCAGCGCTCAGCTCGACGATGCAGTCAATCCGCACACCACCCTGGTTGCGGACGGGCTCGCCGCTCCGTATCACCAGCACCTCTTCTGTGCGCGCCTGGATATGGCTGTCGACGGAGACCGGAACAGTGTTGCCGAAATTGACGTCGTATCCGACCCGATCGGGCCGGAAAATCTGTATGGCAACGCTTTCCGGACGGTCAGTACCACCCTCGATCGTGAGAGCACCGCGGCACGAAATGCCGATCCGGCCCGCTCGAGGATCTGGAAGATCACCAGTTCCGAGAAGCGAAATGCGCTCGGCGCGCCTACGGCGTACAAGCTCGTTCCCCAGGCCTCGCAGACGCTGCTGGCGGATCCCGAATCGCCGATATCGCATCGTGCCGCATTTGCGACCAAGCACCTGTGGGTCACCCAGTACGACGCTGCCGAGCGGTACCCTGCGGGTGACCTGCCGAACCAGAGCGCTGGCACTCCCGGACTGCCGATCTACCAGGCAGCAGATCGCCCGCTCGACGGTGAAGACGTCGTGCTCTGGCACACCTTCGGCACGACCCACGTCCCACGGCCCGAGGACTGGCCGATCATGCCGGTCGAGTACGCCGGCTTCATGCTGAAGCCGGTGGGATTCTTCGATCGCAATCCGTCGCTCGACCTTCCCCGCCCGCATGCGAGCGCGTGCCATGCGGACACCGAGAACGACCAGTAACCACCACCGAAGTCGGATTGCGGGGCGGGCCGGGTGGTAGCGCCGCCCTTGCCCGTGACCTGTTCGACTGGGATCCAGCGACTCTTTTCAATCCATGAAGGCGGATACAGATGGCACATCAGAAGTTTCACCTCGCATACTTCACGAAATTCGGCGCAACGGCATGGCCCACGTCCGATCACTTCAGAACCAGCTGGGCTGACGGCTCGTTCCACGTCGAACTGGCACAGAAGCTCGAGCGCGCGAAGTTCGACTTCCTGCTCTTCGAAGACAGTGTCACCATCGCCGACAAGTACGGCGGGTCGATGGAACTCGATCTCAAACATGCCGTACTGGCTCCCAAGCACGACCCGCTCCCACTGCTGCCGGTGATCGCGCAGAGCACATCGAACATCGGGCTCATCGGTACGGCATCGACGTCCTTCTACCCGCCGTTCCTGCTCGCTCGCCTCTACTCGACTCTCGATTCCCTCACTAAGGGCAGGGTCGGCTGGAACCTCGTCACCTCGAGCGAGACGGCAGCCGCACAGAACTTTGGAATGGACGCGCTGCCACCACACGCCGAACGGTACACACGTGCCGAAGAGTACGTGGACCTGGTCAACCAGCTGTGGGACTCCTGGGAGGAGGGTGCGCTGGTCGAGGACACGGAGAAGGGTGTGTACGTCGACCACACCAAAGTCCAACGCGTCGATTTCGAGGGCGAGTTCTACAAGTCGCGGGGACCCCTGAACACGTTGCGGTCTCCGCAGGGTCGGCCCGTGCTCGCACAGGCCGGAGCGTCGCCGCGGGGGCGCGACTTCGCCGCAAAGAATGCCGAGGTCGTCATTGCGCCGATGGCGGGTGGCATCGAGGGTATGAAGGCCATCCGGTCCGACATCCGCAGCCGCGCCGAAGCGTTCGGCCGCAATCCCGACGAGATCAAGGTGTTCTTCTTGACGCCGCTGTTCGCGTTCGCCTCGGACGAGGAGCCCGAGGAGTCGAGTGAGCAGGCGATCCAGGCTCAACTCGAGTACGGGTTGGTGATGCTTTCGTCCACCACCGATATCGACTTCTCGAAGCTCGATCTCGATGAGCCCGTCCCGCAGGATCTCGAGGGCGGTGGGCACACCAGCATCGTCGAGATCTTCAAAGATCTCGGGAAGAAGGGGGTGACCCTGCGTGAGGCGCTGTCGTCGGGGATGGGTAATGACGAGTTCAGCTTGGCGGGCAGCCCGGAGCAGATCGCCGAGAGGCTTATCGCGATCATGGACGAGGTCGGTGGGGACGGGTTCCTCGTCGAAGGCGCAGGGTTGACGCCTCACATCGACCTACTCGTCGATGGAGTCATCCCGCAACTCCAGAAGGCCGATGTGGTCCGGGCGGAGTACACCGGATCCACGCTCCGCGAGGTTCTGTTCGAGTTCTGAACCGGCGGGGTAGGGTTCCCGAGTTCGATCGGGAGCCCTACCCCGGGCGGCTGACAGGGCGAAAGACCCCATTTCCGTTCAAGCGTTGCAACTGTCGACTACCAGAGGATCTACCATGACACAACTTGCTTCGCCTTTCAGTGACGTGCCGAAACGTCCGCCATTCGACACTGAGTTGTTGCCCGGTTTGACGATCATGCGTGAAATTCTTGTCACGCCCGACGACGAGAACCTCGAACAGGTCCGGTACATCGATGCTCATGGCTTGTCCGGGCAAGAGAAGACTGACTTCACTGCGGGTGGTTCCATCGTCGTCGAAGAGCACGTCATTCCAATCGAAGACGAGTCCGGATCGGCCCGGTTGCCGATGACGGTCTTGAAACCTGCTACGGGCACGGGACCATGGCCGCTGATCTTTCACACTCATGGCGGTGGGATGATCGCGGGTACGCGCTTCACGGGTTTGGAAGACTTGATGGGCTATGTGGCCGAAGGCGTGGCAGTGGTGGCAACCATCGACTACCGACTGGCGCCGGAACACCCTGACACTGTTCCAGTGACAGACTCTACAAGACTCTGTGCTGGGCAGTCGAACACGCAGACACCCTCGATCTCGACACGGAGCGAGTCATATTTTTCGGCGCGAGCGCCGGCGGTGGATTGGCTACGGGTGTGGGGTTGTTGTCCAGAGACCAGGGTTCTCCGCGGGTCACGCACCAGGTGTTGAGCGCTCCCATGCTCGACGACCGAATGGAGACTCACAGTGCGCGCATGCTCGACGGTGAAGGTATAGCGGATCGAAACGACATGCTGTACGGCTGGACGGCCCTTCTCGGAGATCGACGCGGAACCGAACACGTCTCACAGTATGCAGAGCCCGCACGGGCCCGCGACCTCACCGGATCGCCGCGCACCTTCATCGATGTGGGATCGGTAGAGACGTTCCGCGATGAGTCTGTGATGCATGCCCAGCGCCTCTCCGAAGCCGGAGTCCTGGTCGATCTGCACGTCTGGGGCGGCGGCTACCACGCCTTCGAGTCTTTTCCCGACACAGCGCTGGCACAAGCCGCGAACGCTACGCGCCGCGAGTTCGTCTTGCGGGCAATGAATTACCGGACTAAGTCGGTGAATACTGTCGCGTGAGTACTCTTCACACAGCGACAGTTCACGCGGAATCACGGCTCTCTGCACGTGATCTGGCGACGGGCGCTCAGTGGCCCATACTGCTGAATGCCCAACCGAGGTCGATGAACGCGGGGTCGGGCTGAGAACGACCTACGTGAGGTCGGGCACTGGAAGGAAGTGCAAATGTTCGCTTTCAGTTGCGCGTCGGTACATCTATACGTAGTATCCTGCACGAAAAGGACGTTCGTCCGAGTTTCACGAGCAGGGTATCGGGGTTGAATTTTAGCTCTGCGCCGAAGATGGCGTCCCACGCCCAATCCACTCGCCGCCGCTCAGCCTCACGGTCTGGGCTGGACGGTGGAATTCTCCAAGTGCAACCCTCTACCGATCAACACGTCACGGCTCTTGTTCCGTGTCTCTCGATACGGAGCCATCACCCAGGAGGGCAATCATGGGTCTCACCACACTTGAATCAACCGCAACCGTCGACGAGGTAGTCGCAGCGATCGAACGTGATGGCGGCGTTGTCATCCGCGATTTTATTGATTTGACAGTACGGGAGGGATTGATCGAAGACTTGATGCCGAAGCTCGAAGCCAGCTCGCTCGGCAGCGCGTTCGGTTTGGTTAATACTGGTCGTCTGGGTGGAATTTTCAAACACACGCGACACGCCGATGGGATTGTGAGAAATCCACTCTTCCGCGAAACCGCTGAGCGCATCCTGTGTGGACCACGGCAGGTGTGGGGCGTCGACGCGCCGATGAACTTTACTCCAACACTGCAAGTTGGCGTCACCCAACTGGTTGCGATCAACGCTGGAGAAGGTGCGCAGCCGGTGCACAGGGACGACTCGGTGTGGCTGTGGCCCCATCCTGTAGGCGGCGGCCCCCAGGCGCGCCTACAGATCATGGTGGCGATCAGCGATTTCACCGCAGATAACGGTGCAACCGTGGTGGTCCCGCAAAGCCATCTGTGGGGAGATGAGCAAGGGCCGATCGAGGGACAGGCGATTCCTACGGAGATGTCCGCGGGCTCGGCGCTGCTGTTCCTCGGCGCCACGTTCCATGGCGGGGGCGCCAACTCGTCGAACCAGACGCGGTTGGGACTGACGATGAGCCTCGACCTGGCATTTTTGCGTCAGGAAGAGAACCACTACTTAACCATTCCGATGAGGAGGCACGGGCCCTTCCTGACGATATTCAGCGGATCATCGGCTACGAAATGTCCAATCCCGGCGGTGGGTATGTTGTGATCGATGGTGAGATGACCGACGCGCACGTCCTGCTCGAGAACTGACCGATCAACCTGGATTCACCGAAGGCGCGACGGCGTGAGTACGCCTTGAAGTACGAGAACCTTTGTAGTGCGACATGTTCCCCTGTGAGTAGGTCCGGCTTGTTCTAGTGTTCTGAGTCAGGAATCCTGTTCGAATATGACGCGAGACATTCGAGGATCCCGTCCGCGGTCTTCGTCCACACATAGGGCTTCGGATCGGTGTCTTGTGGGTGGCATAGTTGTCGAGCACCAGATGCAGATCCAAACCCGGTGGGGTCTGCTTGTCCAAGGCCATGAGGAGCCTTTTTGAACTCGTCGGCACGGTGGCGGCGATGCAGCGACCCGATCACCCTTCCCGACGCCACGTCGAGAGCGGCGAACAAGGTGGTGGTGCCGGCACGCACGTAATCGGAGGTCATCCGCTGCGGCGCACCGGGCATCATCGGCAACACCGGCTGCGACCGGTCCAGCGCCTGGATCTGCGACTGCTCGTCGACGCAGAACACCAGTGCCCGCTCCGGTGGGTCCAGATACAGCCCCACGACGTCGTCGACCTTGTCGACGAAGAACGGATCGGTCGAGAGCTTGAATCCCTCGGTTCTGTGGGGCTGCAACCCGAAGCTCGCCAGATCCTCGAGACCGTCGACTGCGACAGGGCCCATCTCCTGCAACATTGTTCGCGTCGACCAGTGTGTCGCGTTCTTCGGGGTGGTCTCGAGCCTCCGGGTGACCACGTCGGCGGCCTGGGCATCGGTCACCGGTCGTGGTCCGCCGGATCGGGGCATGTCTCCGAGGCCTGCGATGCGGTGCTCGAGAAAGCGAGATCTGCAGCGTCCCAACGCATGTTGCGTCGAACCGAGGCGAGTGGCCACCTTTTTGTTCGAGATGCCGTCTGCGCATGCGAGAATGATCCGGCACCGCAACGCCCACGCCTGAGGTGTCGACGAACGCCGCACCCAGCCCTCCAACGCGGCACGTTCGTCGTCGGGCAGTGTCAGCTCGGCCTTCGGCCGCCCGGCACGCGCCATCCACCGATTCTACAGTTATGAATGCAATTCCTCACTCAGAACACTAGAGTCCTGATTGCCCTGGTGAGGGCGGAGAAGAGACGATAGGGATCATGGCGGGAAGCAAACGTCACTCGGTGGAGGACATCGTGGGGCAAGCTGCGCCGGGCCGACGAGTTGGCCGCGGAAGGCAAGAACGGCGAGGAAATCGCCTCCGCACTCGAGGTGTCGGCAGCGGCGAATGGTGGCCCTGAAGAGCACCTGCACGGTTACGGGCACTAACATGAGGAGTAGCGCAAGGAAGATGGACGGTAGCTGATCAGTCGCCGGAGCCGGTCCGGGCTACGAGTTGATGCCACACCGAACTTCTCCGACTACCGCACGAAGTTGTAATGTCTTCTCACGTATCCGGTTGAGATGCCCCTTACGGGGCGCTGCGCGCCCTGCCGCTTCAGAACCTCCCTCCTTCCACAGCTGGTGCACCCTTCTTCTTGTTCACCGACCGGTGTTCGACGAAGCGGCGTGCCCGGCCCGGCCGCCGAAACCCGTGACGCACCGGACACACCGACATTCTTCAATCCGAACCTTCGTCGAGGAGCGGATGATGACAGGCCACGAGACGGCCGTCCGCGAGGGCCCGGAGCTCAGGCACCAGTTCCGCGCACTTCGCGGTTGCAATCGGGCATCGCGTGCGGAATCGGCAACCGGAAGGCGGATTCAGAGGCGAGGGGGTCTCGCCCGTGCGGTCCACCGGAACTTCGCGATTCGAACCGGGCGCCGAAGCCAGTAGCAGGTTCGAGTACGGATGGGCGGGCGAGCTGTACATCTGTTCGACACTGGCGACTTCGCAGATTCGTCCAAGGTACAACACCATCACACGATCGCTGATGCTCTTCACCACGCCGAGGTCGTGCGACACGAAAAGTACGGTGAGGCTGTAATTCTCCTTTGCATCATTGATCAAATTGAGCACCCGTGCCTGGACCGACACGTCCAGTGCCGAGACAGGTTCGTCGCAAAACAACACTTCCGGGCTCAATGCGAGCGCACGCGCGATCGCGATGCGTTGGCACTGGCCTCCCGAGAACGTCGTCGGTGTCCGGTCACCGACGACCTCGACATCCATCGACACTGCGCCGAGGACCTCGCGAACCTGATCCTTGACCGAGGACTGCACGCGGCCCGGCCAGACCCGGAGTCCCTCGGCGACGATCTCGCTGACTTTCCGCCTCGGATTCAGCGATGCTATGGGATCTTGCATGATCAGCTGCAGATCGGGTCGTAGGCGCCGCATCTGCTCATCACTCAGGCTCGTCAGATCGGTATCCTCGTACGTCACCGTGCCGCTCGTCGTCGGCGTAAGCCGAAGTAGGGCTCGAAGAAGGGTCGACTTGCCCGAACCGGATTCGCCGACGATTCCCAGGGTCTCGCCGCGGCGAACATCGAAGGTGACGCCGGTAAGGGCGTGTACGGTCCCGGCGTCGGTATGGTACTCCACGACCAGGTCATCGACCTGAATCACCTGATCCATCGAGACAGTTGGCGTGTCCGTCACACGATCCCCTTGGCAAAGTTCGGTCCCGCCGGCTCCAGCGGCCGGGGGAAGTGACATGCGTACTGTGTGTTGCTTGCGGTGTCCCGAGACGCGGAGGGCGGGATCGTTCGGCAAATGTCCTGTGCGTGGCCACACCGAGGCGCGAATCGGCAGCCGGTCGGCATGGTCAGAAGATCTGGAGGACCTCCCGGGATGCTCTCGAGTCGCGTCCCCGGAGGAGCGTTCACGTCCGGGTGAGCTTGTAGGAGCGCCTGGGTGTATCGATGGCGCACTTGGTGGCCGCGCAGTTGCTCGACCTCGATGGTCTCGATGTCGGTACCGGCGTACATGACAGTCACACGATCGACTTCGTCAGCCAACAACGCGATGTCATGGCTGATTATGAGCATGGACATTCCCAGCTCGTCCTTGAGGCGACGTAGCAAGGCGAGGATCTGACGTTGAACGGTGACATCGAGGCCTGTCGTCGGCTCGTCAGCGATCAGCAGTTTCGGTTGGCATGCAATAGCAATCGCGATCATCACACGTTGCCGCATACCACCCGACAACTCGTGAGGATACTGGGAAACTCGCTCCCGAGGTCCGGGAATGCCGACCTCGCCGAGCAATTCGATTGCGCGGTCGCGTGCCGACGTCTTGCTCAGTCCGAGATGGACACGCAGTGGATCGCAGATCTGCGCTCCCACCGTGCGCACTGGATTCAACGCGGTCATCGGATCTTGGAAGATCATCGAGATTTCGGTACCCCAGAATCGCCGCGAGGACGGGAGCAATGGGTCGAACTCCGCACCGTCGAACTGTAGGCAGTTGGCCTTGATAGAGCCTCCAACCGGCAGCAGATTCATGATCGACTTGGTCAGTATCGTCTTACCGGACCCCGATTCACCGACGATGCCGATGGTGCCACCCCGCGGCACGTCGAGATCGGCATCGTCGACCACGACCAGGGGTCCGCGGGCGGTCTGCAGTGTGGTCTGCAGGCCGCGAACGGTCAAGAGATTGTCTGTCCCAGGCATCGGTCACCTTTCCTTGTCGGCGCGTAAGTGGTCGCCGATGCGATTGATGGAGAACACCGTCAGGAAGAGCGGGACCGCCGGCGCGAGCAGGAAAGGATACATCTGGAACTTCGATTCAGCCTCGGCAATCATATTGCCCCAAGTCGGGTCCGGGCGTTGGACACTGAGTCCGAGGAAAGACAGCGAAGCCTCCGCCACGATGAGGATCGCGACGACGAGGAAGGCATAGGAGACTACGGCCGGGACGATATTGGGCAGAATCTCCTTGAACATGATCCGCGTACGACTCGCTCCGATCGCGCGTGACATGGTGACGAAGGGTTGTTCCGCAATCTTCAATCCGGTCGCGCGAGACAGCCTCATGAACGAGGGAATCACCAGGATTCCTAGGGCAAGCGCAATATTGGGTGTGCTCGGCTCGAGCACCACAGCCAACCCCATCAACAGCACTAGCGGCGGAAAGCTGAGCATGAGATCTGCGCCCCAGCCGAGTGCGCCGTCGACGCGGCCCCTGTAGAAGCTTGCGAGCAGGCCGAAAACTGTACCGATTGTGCCTCCGATCAGCACACCACCCACACCGACGATCAGCGAAACTCTCGCGCCGTAGATGATCTGGCCGAGGATGTCGAGGCCGTACTGGTCGGTGCCCAACCAGTGCTCGGCCGAGGGGTACGCATACGTCTGTTCGGTCAACGTCTTGGACGTGTCGAGCGACTCCGGAAGCGGTAGCAGGTCCGCGAACGCCGCAAGGACCACGATCAGCACCAGCCAGGCGGCACCCAGCCACAAGCCGAGATCGAACCGGGGACCGAGGAGGCCGCGCAGTGACCGACCGAGTCCCATGAAGACGACCACGATCCCGACGCAAGCCAGGAGCACCCGCACAGACGGAATAACCTGCACAGCGAGAACACCGCTGGCGAGAAGCGCCACACCGAAGAGCAGGAACACCGGCCCAGCCCAGAGACGCCGATGCGCTGTCCTTTCGGCCGCTTCGCCGCGTTTCGGCTGTGTTTGTTCTGTCCGCGGCTCTTTCAAGATTGTCATCGTGGATTCGCCTGTCTGACACGAGGGTCCAGGTACGTGTAGCTGATGTCGATCAGCGCGTTCAATACAACGTAGACGGAAGCGATAACGAAGATGCAGGCCTGCACCATCGGATAGTCGCCGTTGCGGATACTGGTGACAAGGATCGATCCGATGCCGGGCAGCCGGAAGATCTGCTCGACGATGATCGTGCCGCCGATCAACTGACCGATCGTCAAACCAACGACTGTGATCAGGGAGAAGAGTGACGGCTTGAGAGCCTCCCGAACGAGCACGTGTGGGGGGGACATCCCCTTGGCCCGGCTTGCCAGGATGTACGGCTTGGAAAGTTCGGTCACCATGTCGCCGCGAAGAAGTCGCGTGAACACCGCCACATCGACGAACGTCAGCGCGAGGACGGGTAGCGCGACGCTCTGCAGGTTGTCCCCGAGTCCCTCGCTGAGCGGGACGAAGCCCTGACGAGGCAGGTCCGGAAGGAAGGCGAACACGACAGCACCGACAACAAAGACCGCACCGGCACTGACGAGTGCGGGCTTGATCGACTGTCCTGCTCTACGCGCGCGCCATGCCGCGGCGAGTGCACATGCCGCACCGATGGTCCCGGCCACCAACCCTGCCGCTCGAACGGTTCCTGGATTGAATACGAAGAGCAACACAAGCAGTAGCGCCGCCACGAAACCTGGAATCGCGATGAGGGCGTAGAGCACGCCAGACGCTGTTCGGTCGAAGCGGTGGCCCTCCCTGTGTGCCGACCAGATTGCCACCGGAACGGCAATAGTGAGGCTCAGCACGATGGCGAGGAAGGCGAGCTCGAGGGTGACGGGCAGGCGGGCGGCAAGCTCGCCGCTCACCGAGCGTGCGGGTGCACTGAGGGTCTTACCGAAGTCGCCGTGGAACACACCCGACAGCCAGCTCACGTATTGGTCCCAAATCGGCCGGTCCAGGCCCATTTCGGCGCGCAGCTCGTCTACTTGCTCCTGCGTTGCTTGAGGACCCAAGGAGGTGGCAATCGGGTCACCTGGCGTCAACTTTATGAGGATGAAGCTCATCAACGTGACACCGAAGAGGATGCTGATCAGGCGCAAGAGCCGGCCGAACAGATACCTCGCGAATCTTCGTTTCCGACGGGTCCTGTGGGCCGGTGTCGTGCGCATTGCAACGGGCGCGCTCACGCCTATCGTCGGCGTGCTCATCGCTGCCGCCATGCGTGGGAGAGGTCGATGTCGAGCTGCCAGGACGGGAGTGCGCCCTGCAGGTCGGGGGTCCAGGCGGTGAGGTAGTACTGCTGGCCGTAGATGATGCGGGGGATGTCGGCGTTCCATGCCTGCTGGACCTG
>NZ_JBUYWC010000032.1:0-15923 GCF_055230935.1 Rhodococcus ruitaii
CTCCTTGAACTCCGGCCACGCATCGCTGTACCCCGTCGCGATCTCGTTGAGCGCCTCCCCGGTACCCACCCCCACGAACACCCGACCCGGATACAAACACCCCATCGTCGCGAACGCCTGCGCAACCACCGCCGGGTTGTACCGGAACGTCGGCGTCAACACCGAAGTGCCGAGCTGCACCCGCTGCGTCCGCTCACCGACCGCAGTCATCCACGCCAACGAGAACGGGGCATGACCACCGTTGTGCCGCCACGGCTGGAAATGATCCGACACCGTCGCCGAATCCATCCCGTGCGCCTCCGCGAGCACCCCCAACTCCACCAGTTCACGCGGACCGAACTGTTCCGCCGATGCCTTGTAACCCAACTTGAGTGTCTGTGCCACCGAACGTCTCCTACCTTCGTCTGCAGTTGCGTCGAGTATGCCCCCGACCGGACAACGGAGGTCTCACAGATCCGCGTCGCCGCTGGTCGCGGGCAACGTGGCGGGATCCCAGTCGTAGACGACCACGGTTCGCAGCACGATGTCTTGCAGCGACCGCCTGTTCCGTTGAATCGCGGTGACGAGCAGCCCCACCGGGACGAACACACAGAACGCGGCACGCAGCACGGCGCGCAGCCACCCCAGGAGACGACCGTTGCGGCCGATCACCCGTAACCCCAGGACGATCGCACCGACGGTCCGACCGGTGGTCGCCCAGCACGCGGCCAGGTACACCACAGACATCGACGTGAAGAGGCTCACCGACATGAGCACCTCCACGTCGGGAAACGAGAAATCCTGCAGCGAGAACAGCAGCCGCACGAACACCCACGACATGTACAGCCCGCCCATGGCCAGAAGGACGACGCCGAGATCCAGTGCTGCCGCGAGACCGCGGGTGACGATCCCGGCCGGTCTGTGCTCGAGACCCGTCACGATTCCACGCCCCCGTTGCCCTCGGGACTCCGGTGCAGGATGCGCCCGACGAAGCCGGACACCGCGTCGTCGGCGCGCATGCTCTGGCTGCGCACACCATTGACAGCTTCGGTGGACATCGTCCCGGTGGATTGGCGGATGATCGTGGGCAGGTCGACACCGTCGATGACCGTGTCTGCCAGGCCGATGAGATCGACCCTGCGGATCACCGCTTCGACGTCCACGCGGTCGACGATCGCATCGACGTCCACTCGGTCCAGGATCGGAGTGATCTCGACGCGCGCGGCGATCCCATCGACGTCGACCCTTCCTACGATCCGGTCGACGTCGACCCGGTCCGCAATCTTCTCGACGTCGACCCGCTCGATGATCTTTTCGACGTCGATGCCCTCGGCGATTGCATCGAGATCGACATGGTCGCGCACGACGGCTGTGACGTCGACTTCGACGAGTGCGGCGTTCACGATCTTCCGCACGACGAGCCGCAGCACCTGATCGCTCACGTGGTCTGCGGTGCGGAGAACCTCGCTGCCACGCGCTTCGAGGCTCTCCAGCGCCGAACCCACACCGGGTACCCGACGAGCCAGGTTCTCGGTCAGGCCCGCCGCACGCCCTGCCGTACCTACCAGTACAGCAGCGACACCTGCTCCCAGACGCACGAGATCCGCACTCTTGTCGATGTTCATACCCACATCAAAGACCTCAAACACCCGAAACGCACGTGTCAGCCCTGGTCGGTTCCTTCCGGTCGAGTACGCCTGCAGTTACCCGGAATCACGACTTCCGTGCCAGCTCGAGAACTTCTTCCTCGGTGGGTGGGCTTTTGGGGTGGTAGGTCAAGCACAGTGGCGTCTGTGCCTTCCGAAATTCCGATCCCTCGATCGCGGCGTAGAACTGGCCGGCGGGCAGCCGTCCGATATCAGGAACCTCCCCGCCTTTGACCTTGGCCATCTCCCTCGCCGCGTCGATCTGGGCGGGGCTGTTGAGCAGGCCGTAGAACTGTGTCGCGGCGTTGCCTGGGATCCGATTGTGCAGGCCCTTCGGCGCCTGGGTCGCGAACACGAGTCCCAGTCCGTACTTTCGCGCCTGTGATGCCAGAGCAAGCGTGCTCTGGGTGCAGGCGGTGGTCTGGCCGGACGGCGCAAACGTCTGTGCTTCGTCCATCACGAACAACCCCCCGAGCGGACGATCGCCGGCCGGATTCCTCTTGACCCAGGCGAACAGCGCCATCTGCAGTTGATTCACGAAGCCTTGCCGCTGGGCATCCGACGGTAACCCGGCAAGGTTGATGACCGACACCCGGGCGCGACTGCCGGGGGACGGTGTCAGTAGCACCCCCGGATCGAGCGGAGCGCCTTCGCCGCCGAACATCGGATCGTTCGCCATCGACGCCTTGAGATTCTCGGCAAGGTCCGCGGCGATCTTCTCCGCGTTCCGGAGATCGCTGATGTCTTCGGGCAGGTCTTCGAGCAGCGCAACGAAATCGCGTAGATCCCCCGACTGGCGCTCTCCGAAATACTCGAGGGCCTGTTTCAGCACTGCCTGCGCCTTCGATGCCGCTGCAGTCTTCGCATCGGCCCGCGCACGAGGAGCCAGCGAAGCCACCGCTGATTCCACGGACGCAGCGAATTCGTCCACGTCGTCTGCCACACCCGCGAAATCGGGCAATGGCTGGAAGCTGAGCGGACGACCCGTGGCCCGACGCGGTGTCCACACGATCACCTCGGTGTTGTCCAGGTACTTCACCGCGCTCGCAGCATCCTCCGGCGTCCACGAGCGGGAACCGTCAGGCCACGCGGTTCCCAGACGCGACAGATCGTTGTTGGGATCCAGGACGATCGAGGAAACTCCCTGGAGGGCACACTCTTCCACCAGACGTCGAATCAGCACAGTCTTGCCCGAACCCGATCCGGCGAAGATCGCCGTGTGCTTGCGCAGGGCTTCCAGTTCGACTCTCACCTCGGACCCGCGCCCGATCACCGTGCCGAGTGGGATCGACGGTGCTCCTTCGGGGACGACGTCCTCGTCCACGGCCTCATCTCCCGCCACCTCCTCGGCAGTTGCGGACCGGGCTGCCGACGCTTCCGGAAGTACAGGTCCGTCGGACACCGGTGTCGAGGCCGAAGCGAGCTCACCGACGTCCCCCAGCGTCTGCCGGAACACCTGCAATCCGTGAGCGGGACGGCGTGCCGTCAACCATTCGTCGAGGTGGTCGGGGTTCTCGTCGATCAGGGTCCGAAGTGCACCGAGCACATGGACATCGTGGGCCACGAGAGGAACTGTGCGTCCACCCGTCGCTTCGAATGCCGCGACGGTCGCCTGTGTCTTCGCACCGTTCGGCCAGGGGACGTTCCTCAGCAGGAAGACCCTGCGGTCGGACCGTCCCTGTCCTGCCCCGGAGGCCGTGCACGCCTTCTGGATACGGTTCGTCGAGGCGACGGCGTTGGCCGATGAGACAGCGCGGAAGGCCCAGTGCTCCTCATCCTCGGTCGCGGTATCGAGGGTCCGACGAAGCCTGGCATGAAGCGCGGGCTTGGCGCCGGGAAGCGGATCACGCTGGAATGTCCCCTCCGGAGCGCCCGTCTCGCGGATCCACGCATCGAGTCCGGCTGCCAGCAGCCGCGGGACGACGGTGTCCTCGCGGGCACCGTCGAACACGCCGCTTTCGGGTGCAGCTTCCTTCAACGACTCGAATCGCGCGTCGAGCGCCGACAGGTCGGGCGACGGAGCAGGATCGAGTTGCGCGTTCAGGTCACCATCATCCGGACGACCGATATGCGTCAGCTCGGTCACCACGCCCAGGCGGAGGCACCGCCGGATGTGGCCGTCGACCAGCCGCAGGAGTTCGCGCGGTGTGTGGTTCGGTGTCTCCGTCAATGCGGATTCCGAAACGGGCCAGGTCGGATACGGGGGCGTGAATCCGGCACCGGCGTAGGCTGGACCGAAACGTTTTTCCAGCAGAGCGCGGGAGAAGTCGGCTGTCTGGAGACCTTTCAAGCGCGCGGCTCTCCGGAAGCGGTCTCGGACGGTGCTCGTGGCCCGGTCCTCGATCGTCTCCCAGGCGCTGGGTGTGCAGGACAACACGGAGACAGTGCGGCTCAACGTTTCCCGCAGCGCCATGAGGCCGTGGGCGATCTCCTCCATCGTCGCATCCACCGACGAGGATGAGCTGTTGCTCAGCTTTCGGTGCGACTGAGCGATCAGGGTGTCGATCTGATCCACCGCGAGCACCGTAGGACCCGTGATCGCGAGCAATCGGGACAGGTCTCTCGCGATCTCCTGCGGCACCGGCACCATCGATCCGATTCCCCATCCGGCGCGCTCGCCCGGCGTCATTTCCTCGGCGGATTGGAGGAAGGATTCGGCGATGTCCTGAAGCGCGAGATCTGCCGATGCGTACAGGACGAGGGCCCGAGCCGTGTGCCGACATTGCCGCACGACCTGGGGATGTGCCTTGAACAGCTCTTCGATGAAGGTATTGAGGGTACCGGGGTCGATCGGAGCATCACCGATGATCGCCCGACGCTGCGCCCGCGACACATGCGCGATCGTCGCGAGACGCCACAGCAGCAGCCGCAGCTGGGTTCCGTGCTCGGGTGCTGGACGTCCCAGGTCCTCGAGCATCCGTGAGAGCGTCGAACTCCAGAATTCCGCGGAATCGATCAGACCGATGAGGAAGAAGTAGCCGCCCTTCTCTTGCACCCGCTCGCGCACATGCCCGAGCAGATGCGTCTTTCCTGCACCTGCCTGCCCCTCGACGACCACCCCGAGAGGGCTGGCAGCGGTGCTGCGGGACGCATCATCGAACGCCTCCATCATCGTCTCGATCACCGAATCGTGCAGCCCCGGCACATGGAGACCGCCTAGGGGCTGCCACACATCCTCGGGAGTCGGCGCCCAGTTGAGACGGATGGACGCGAGTGCTCTGCATTCCTCGCCGATCACAGTGCCTCGATCGCGATCGCGTGCTTGTCCTGGTTGCCGATCACCACCGCGGCGGCGCGGTCCTCTTCCGTGAGAGTCTTCTGGTTTTCCTCCGGAACGAGGACGACACCGGACAGTCCGTACATTCGGACCAACTCGCGGTCCAGCTCACCTCTCGAGACATCTGCCATCAGTCGCCGCAGGTCGGCGAGGCCCACCCATTTCCCCGGCCGCTCCGCGAGCCGGTCGTATGCCGCCCGCACACGCTCTTCGAGTGTCTCGGAGGGTCGGCTCGCCGGAGCGGCCGGCTCCGGCTGTTGTGCCGCTGAAGAAAGGAACACATCGGCGGGGCGTAGGCCGGTCCGGTCGAAGTACCGACGGAACGATGCGAGCAAGGTATACAGTGTGCGACCCCACGGTCCCGACTTGGGGGGTGCGTCCTTCCCGAACTCCTCGAAGCACCTCGCCCAGCCTTTGTCGGCCAGTTCGTGCGTGTACGGGCGAGTGCTCATGTCGGTGTCGACCAGCCGGAGCCGATTCAGCTTCCTCCGGCTGTCCGCACGCAGTTCGGGGCCCAGCGCCTTCAGCTCCGTGTTCGTCAACGGCCGCGATTCCGACATCAAGGTGAGAAGGACCAGGGTCTCACCTGCAGTCAGGTCGTCCGTAGTCATCAGTTTCTGCCTTTCGCCATTGTCCGGACGGTGGTCGCCACGTCGAGCCGCCGAGCACAGACGTATTGTTCGATTGCGGATACCACCGACGACATATCTTCGAGCACTTGATCGTTGGTGAACCGAAGGACACCGAATCCATGCAACTGCAGCTGCACATCGCGTTGCCGATCCGCAGCATACTTGGCGCGCACGCGGTGGTCGTCACCGTCCAATTCCACGACGCATCGCGCGTCCTCCCACATCAGATCGACGACGATCGGCGCCTGCAGCGGATGCAGCTCATATCTGGTGTTCCACACGCCGCCCCGCGCCCACTCGCACTCGGACAGTGCCTTCGCCAGCCGTTTCTCGGCTGTGCTGCCCGGGTGCGGGCGTCCCGCCAGGGCCGGATAGCGCACATGGACCTTCCCGACGGTCCTCGCAGCAGGCGCTACGCCAGGATCCGTGTCGCACGGTGGTAACTCGACCGTCCGGAACCGGTCGACGACCGGAGTGCTCGACACGGTGAGTCCCACTCCGACGCGGCCGCGATCGGCGATCCACTCGCATACCGCGGCAATCTGCTGCTGGTCGCCCGCTGATAGCTCGCTCACCGTATCGATCAACAGGACCACATACGGTCGTCCGTAGCCGTCCGCCAATGCCCTCGCCACCCCGGCTGCGCGGATCTCCCGCGTGAATCGTCCGGGATCCACGCGCGTACCGAGGCACGCTGCCTCGGCCAGATCGGCGATGTAGGGACCGAAGTGCGCACTGCCTGCGGACAGTTCTTTCGCCAGCAACCGGAGCGCACCCACGTCGAGTGAGCTCCGTCCCTCGATCCGAGCCGCACCGGGCAGCCACGCCGGAAACAGACCCAGCGCCGCGGCTTCGAGTTCGTCGAGAATGCCATCGAGGGTCTGCGACAGGGCCGCGCCGACGACAATCTCGCAGGTCAGGAAGACGGGTGCTTCATCCGGTACGGGACGGGCTGCGGCGGACACGAGTTCGTAGGCGGCCCCGTCGACCTGCACCACCCGTCCGGCCGGGAACTGCGACCACCAGCGCCGCAGTCCGTCGTCGGGAGTAGCCCCGACCGGGCAGCACGAAAACGCCGTCGACTCCGGCACAGATGTAGTCACGCTCCCGGTCCATCCACGGGTGAACCATACATTTCCGACATTCAGGAATGCGCCCCGAGCTGGCGGCAGCGCACGGTGTGGTCCTCCGTAGACTCCTGTCGGTGACTCCGCTCGAACTGTTCCTCGTCGCCCTCGCCGGGGTCGGAGCCGGTGCGATCAATTCGCTCGTCGGCTCCGGCACGCTCATCACGTTTCCCACATTGGTTGCGTTCGGCGTACCTCCCGTGACGGCGACGATGTCCAACGCCATCGGCCTGGTGGCGGGCGGCGTGTCGGGCACCTGGGGATACCGGAAGGAACTGCGAGGTCAGTGGCCGCGGCTGCGCTGGCAGATCCCCGCGTCGCTCATAGGCGCTCTCCTGGGTGCATGGTTGCTGTTGCACCTTCCCGAGACCGTGTTCGAAACAGTCGTCCCGGTGCTACTGATCTTCGCGCTGTTCCTGGTCGTCTTCCAGCCGAAGATCCAGAAGTGGGTTCTGCAGCGCACAGGCGAAACCTCCGACGGCGGCCTCGGCCCGGTGCGGATGACGTTGCTGATCGTCGGCACGTTCGCAGTCGGCATCTACGGCGGCTACTTCACAGCGGCACAGGGCATCCTGCTGATGGGCCTGTTCGGCGCACTGCTGACCGACCACATCCAACAACAGAACGCGGCGAAGAACCTGCTGTCGTTGATCGTCAACATCGTCGCCGCCTCGATGTACATTCTCGTCGCGTTCGACCGGATCAACTGGACCGTCGCCGCGTTGATCGCAGTGGGATCGCTCATCGGCGGGTGGCTCGGATCCCACTACGGCCGACGACTCTCGCCCGTAGCGCTGCGCTCGGTGATCGTGGTGGTCGGGCTGATCGGTCTGTATCGGCTGCTCGCTTGACGTTCCGGTGGGAGACTGGGCGGGTGAATTCGGACGACGCTCCCCCCACTGCCCCAGTCTGGAACTACCTGATGGACATGGACGGTGTCCTCGTCCACGAGGACGCTCTGATTCCCGGCGCCGATGCACTTCTCGGGGAGCTTCGCGCGAACGAGATTCCGTTCATGGTGCTCACCAACAATTCGATCCGTACCCCCCGTGATCTGAGAGCGCGACTCCTGCGGTCTGGCCTCGATGTGCCCGAAGATTCCATCTGGACGTCGGCCCTGGCCACCGCGACATTCCTCGCGAACCAACGTCCAGGCGGAAGTGCCTACGTCGTCGGAGAATCCGGCCTGACGACGGCATTGCACGACATCGGCTACGTACTGACCGACAGCGACCCGGACTACGTCGTGCTCGGCGAAACCCGAACATACTCGTTCGAGGCGATCACCACCGCGATTCGGCTCGTCGAACGCGGCGCGCGGTTCATCGCGACCAACCCCGACCCGACGGGCCCGTCGCCCGAGGGGTCGCTGCCCGCCACCGGATCGGTCGCCGCACTGATCACCCGCGCCACCGGCCGCGACCCGTACTTCGTCGGTAAGCCCAACGCCCTGATGATGCGCTCCGCGCTACGCGCGATCGGCGCACACTCGGAACACACGCTCATGATCGGCGACCGTATGGACACCGACATCGTCTGCGGTCTCGAAGCCGGGCTCCAGACGTTGCTCGTGCTCACCGGTATCAGCACCCGCGCCTCGGTGGGGTTGTACCCCTATCGGCCCACGCGGATCATCGACTCGGTCGCCGACCTGGTCGGTCGCACCGGAAACCCGTTCTGACGCGATCACGGACACGGATACAGCTCGGGGCCTTTCGCGCGGGAACCGTACATCCGGCATCCCCGCATCAGCGAAGAATCTTGCCTCGGCGGTACTCGTGGCCACCCCACACACCGGACTGCTTGTCCTCGGAGGCGTACGTGCGGCAGGCATCGAGGATCGGGCAGCGGGCACACACGCGGGCTGCGTAGTCGAAATCCTCGCTCGGGTCCGGAAACCACCGATCGGGGTGTGCGTCACCGCGGCATGCGGCGACATCCCAGTCGGGGGCGTCGTAGGTGGGAGCAAGCAGGTCTGCCAAAGTCATGGTCATCGGTCTGTCTCCTTCCGGGCCGTCGCGGCGCAGGTGTGTCCCACACAGGCAGCGGGGACGTCATGTCCTTCGGGGATTGCACATTCTCGACGTGTGAACGACCCGGGGTGTCACCGTGAGGCGACCGGCAACCCGGGGCGCACACACCCCGGGAATTCGGGTGCTAGCAGCTGAATCCGGTTGGTCGACCGGACTTTTCGACTTCATGGTCGAGGAGTCGGATCATCGATCGCGATCCATTCCACCGATATGGGCTGGTACGCATCCGAGTCCTCCTCTCCATGTTCTGCCCGCTGGCACCGAGGATCCAGTGTGCCACGATTCGAGTCCGGAAACTAGGAAATGTGGCCCACGTCCAATTTGCGTGTCAGCGCAACGGCATCGGGATGCCCGCAACGACCAGCGTCACCGAATCCGATACGGACGCAATCGACGCATTGAGGCGGCCGAGCAGGTCGCGGAACAGCCGTCCGGAAGCGGTCGCGGGCACCACCCCGCTACCCACCTCGTTGCTCACCGCGACCACGGGAACACGACACGCTTTCCACGCGTCGAGCAGTTCGTCGATGTCGGCGTCGACGGCCGCGACAGCACCCCCGTTCCACACATCGTGAGCGTCGAGTCGGGCCGTCAACCACGTCCCGAGGCAATCGATCAGCAGCGGCTCGGTGGCCTCACGCAACACCGGGGCGATGTCGACCGTTTCGACCGTCACCCACGTGTCGGGTCGGCGCTCACGGTGCAGCACGACTCGGCGTGCCCATTCCTCGTCGCCTTCGCGACTTCCTCCGGTCGCGACGTACACCACCGACCCGTACGCCGCGGCCAGTCCCTCCGCGTGACGTGATTTGCCCGAGCGGACCCCGCCGAGCACGAGTGTTCGGGAACCCGACGATCCGTGCCCCGTGTGCACTACCTCCCCGTCGGTTCCCGGGCGGGCACCGCAGCGCCGCACCCGCTCCCGAAGCTGTGCGATCGGCGGATTGTGGTGTCCCAGGTGCACCGCGACGACGTCTGTCGTCGCCACCACGGCACCGCACCTACGCAGACCCTCGACGGTCTCCTCGAATTCGAGCAAACCCAGGTGGCCGGACGAGAGATCGGATCGGTCGCCGAAGGTCTCCTCGAGGAATACCGCATCGAATGCGGCATCACGCACTGCGTCGAACCAGACCGCAGGCAGTGGTCCCGTGTCGCACGCCCACAAGATCCGCGACCCATCGGCCCCGGTGACGTCGTACAGTACGGCGTCACCGTCGCGGAACACCCTGTGTTGCGCCGGGAGTACACGCACCGTGTACTCACCGACCGGCAGTTCGTCACCCGACACCACCGGAACGAACCGGACCGGGTCGTCGGGCCCGACCCACGACCGGCACGCGTCGAGAGCGTCGGCCGGGCCGATCACCTCGACTGCGTGCCCCACGTCGACCCACGACCGGAACAGCAGCGCCTGCGGGCCCAGATGATCCGGGTGTGCGTGGGTGAGCAGGATGTGACGCACCTGCGCGAGAGTCCGGCCGAACCGCACCGCCGCACGTGGCGCTTCGGGTCCGCAGTCGAGCATCAGCACATCGTCGACCAAGGCAGCCGTCTGACCGCGAATCTCGTTCCTGCCCGCTGCATCCATACACGAGCCGCACCGGCAGAAGGGGTTCGGCCACCCGTCCGCAGCACCGGTGCCCAGCAGCACAACCTCCATCAACACTCCTTCGGGTGGCCGCGCAGCGGTAGCACTGCGCGGCCTGCGGGACGGTCGAGCACCTCGACCCGGGCACCGTAGACGTCGGCGATGCGCTCGACGGTGAGCACTTCCGCGGGCGGCCCGTCGGCGACGATCCGACCGTGCTCCAGCAGCACCAGCCGCTCGCCGTACTGACTCGCCGACGTCAGGTCGTGCATCGCCGCGATCACTGTCAGCTCCCCTTCGCGGCGCATCGAGTCGACGAGATCGAGCACCTGCTGTTGATGTCCGATGTCCAGTGCGCTGGTGGGCTCGTCCAGCAGCAGGACCTGCGGTTGCTGTGCGAGCGCCCGGGCCAGTACGACCCGTTGCAGTTCCCCACCCGACAGCGCGGTCGCAAGCCGCGACGCGAAGTCCTCGAGTTCGAGTCGTGTGATGACCCGCTCGACGATCTCGCGGTCGCGCGGGGTTTCGCTCCCGAAGCGGGGAATGTGCGGGGTTCGGCCGAGATGGATCAGCTCGCGCACGGTGACGCCTTCGGGAACGATGGGTCGCTGCGGCATCAACGCGACCGCCCGCGCGGTGGCACGACGCCCCGACCGACTCGGTGTCACCCCCGCGACCTCGACGTCGCCGTCCGCCGGAACCAGTCCGGCGAGCGCATGCAGCAGTGTGGTCTTGCCGGATCCGTTGGGTCCCACGAGCGACACCCATTCCCCGGCGCCGACGCCGAGGTCGACATCGTGCAGTACCTGCACGCCACCACGCTCCGCACACAGGCCCCGGCAGGTCACAGCATTCATGCCACTCCCCGACTCCGCCGCAGCACAACGAGGAAGAACGGCGCGCCGATCGCCGCGGTCACGACACCGATCGGTAGTTCGGCCGGCGACATCACGGTGCGGGCCAGGACGTCGGCGAGGACGAGGAATGAGGCGCCGACCATCAGCGACAGCGGCAACAGCAGACGGTGCCCCGGACCGATCAGCAATCGGACGGCGTGGGGAATGACGATACCGACGAACCCGATCAGGCCGCTGGCGGAGACGACGGCAGCGGTGCCGAGCGTCGCGATACACACGAGGATCAGCCGTACCCGGGCCGGGTCGATGCCGAGGCTCGAGGCTTCCACGTCACCGACCGACATGACGTCGAGGGTGCGGCGGTGCAGCATGATCACGACGACGGAGACGACGACATATGGCAGCACTGTCCGCACATCGGACCAGCCGTCGGTGGACAGCCGTCCGAGCATCCACGAATAGACCTGGCGCAGCGTGTCGTCGTGGAGTTGCATGAAGAACGTCTGGATGGCGTTGGCGAATGCTGCGACCGCGACACCGGCCAGGATGATGATCACCTCGGTGCGGCTGCCCCCGACTGTGCGCCCGAGAGCGTAGGTCGCACCGACCGCGAGCATCCCGCCCGCGAACGCGGCAACGGGAACCCCGGCGAATCCCGCCGCTCCGCCCACGACAATGGCGACGGTCGCGCCGAGACCCGCGCCGCTCGACACGCCGAGAAGGTACGGGTCGGCGAGCGGATTGCGGAAGACACCCTGGTAAGCGGCACCGGCGATCGCGAGCATCGCCCCGACGATCACGCCGAGCACCACCCGGGGCATGCGAATGTTCCACAGGATCGCCTGTTGTCGCGTGCTCAGACCGGACTCGACGTCGACGAACGGAATCTTGTCGAGCACGTCGAGCAGCACACCGCGCGGCGTGAGCCCGGCCGGGCCGACGAGGATTCCGACGAGCATCGCCGCGAAGAGGAATAGCACCGCGCCACCCAGCACGAGTGCGCGGCGGCGCGCGGTGATCACGGTGCAGGTTGGCCCGCGGGGACGGCGGCGACAATCACAGCGAGTTCCCGGACGAGATCGACGACTCGAGGACCCCACCGGCTCGCGATGTCTTCGTCGAGGACATGGACCTGCCCGTCGCGGACCGCGGTGAGCTCCGCCCAGCCGGCGCGTTCGGCGACCGACTCGGGGGTGACACCACAGCACTGTGTGTCGGCGAGGAAGACCAGATCGGGGTTCTGCTCGACGACGAATTCGGAGGACAGCTGCGGATATCCGTCACTGCTGGTGGCGATGGACGTCAGGCCCAGCATCGAATAGATCTCGCCGATGTAGGTGTCGTCGGTGACGCTGTAGTACGTGTTGTCGAGTTCGTGGTAGTACCGCAGCGGTGTCTCGCGCGCGGGCACGGAGGCCACGATGTCGCCGATCTCGGTCTGCATCTGCGCGACCAGTTCGGCGGCGTCACCGACACGGCCGGTCGCGACTCCGACCTGCTCGAGCTGAGCGTAGGTGTCGTCGAGGGTGACCGCAGCGGGAAGGAGGAGCACCTCGACACCGGCGTTCTCGAGTCCGGCCACGAGGTCGCCGTTGTCGTCGGTGGCGACGACGAGATCGGGGTCGTAGCCGAGAATGGCCTCGACGTTGGGGGTGTAGCCCGACAAATCGGTGACCGGAGCGCCCTCCGGGTAGTTGGACCGCTCGTCCACAGCGATGACCTGATCGCCCGCGCCGACTGCGTAGAGCATCTCGGTGGTAGTCGGGCTCAGCGAGACGATGGCCTGCGCAGTGCCCGGTTCTGCAGGTGCGGTGACCTCCGATGCGGCATCGTCACCGCTGCTGCAACCGGTGATCACCAGTGCGAGGGCAGCGACACCGGCGGTGAGAAACCTGCGGGAAGTGGTGGGCACAGCCATCCTCCGTTGGCTCGAAGGACGAAAACAGCACGGCTGCAACGAGAAGTTGCGGCACGATACCGTCCTTCGTCCGAGGACTTGTACGTGCCCGCGACGCCGGCTGACCTGGCTCACCGGTCGAACACCGGGCTCACAGTTGCGGGACAGCGCCGGATTCTCACCGGCTTCACCGAGACGCTGCGGGTGCCCTGCCCGATTGGCAGTGCACCCGCAGCGTATCCCACGGAGTTGTCGACTCAGGCGAGCGCCTGCTCGAGGTCTTCGAGCAGATCCTCAGGGTCTTCGAGGCCCACCGACAGGCGTACGACGCCGTCGGACAGGCCGATCGCCGCGCGACCGTCGGGGCCCATCGCTCGGTGGGTGGTGGTCGCGGGGTGGGTGATGAGCGACTTGGAGTCGCCGAGATTGTTGGAGATGTCGACGATGCGCAGCTTGTTGAGCAGCTCGAACGCGCGCTTCTTGCCCTCGCCTTCGGGCGCGGCGAGCTCGAACGTGAGGATCGTGCCGCCGCCGCTCATCTGCGACGTTGCCAGCTCGTGCTGCGGATGCGACTCGAGGAACGGGTACTTGATCCAGCTCACCGCCGCGTGCGACTCCAGGAAATGGCCGAGGCGGACGGTCGAATCGACCGCGGCACGCAACCGGACGGGCATCGTCTCGAGGCCCTTGAGCAACGTCCATGCGTTGAACGGGCTCAGCGACGGTCCGGTGTGCCGGATGAGGTTCTTGACGGGTCCGTCGATGTAGTCCTGGGGACCGAGGATCGCGCCGCCGAGCACCCGGCCCTGGCCGTCGATGTGCTTGGTTCCCGAGTACACGACGATGTCGGCACCGAGGTCGAGGCTGCGTTGCAACAACGGGGTGGCGAAGACGTTGTCCAGCACCACCTTTGCACCTGCAGCGTGTGCCATCTCGGACACCTTGCGGACGTCGACGAGGGTCTGCATCGGGTTCGACGGGGTTTCGAAGAACACCGCGGTGGTGGGCACCGACAGCGCCTTCTCCCACTGGTCGAGGTCTTCACCGTCGACGAACACCGTCTCCACGCCCCATCGGGGCAGGATCTCGTTGCACACCACGAAGCACGAGCCGAAGAGGCTGCGGGCGGCAACGAGACGATCGCCTTTGCCGAGCAGAGCAGCAAGCGCTGTGAACACCGCGGACATGCCCGATGCCGTGGAGTAGCAGGCTTCGGCGCCGTCGAGCAACCGCAGCCGTTCCTCGAACATCGTCACCGTCGGGTTGCCGTACCGGGAATAGACGAAGTGGTCGACCTCGCCGGTGAATGCCTGCTCGGCGGCTTCCGCCGATTCGTAGACGAACCCGGAGTTGAGGTAGAGCGCCTCGGAGGTCTCCTCGAAACCGGACCGCAGGACGCCACCGCGCACACCGAGCGTGGCTTGGCGCACGGTCTCGGGCAGCGCCTTGCTGAACGCACCGCCCTGGGGAATTGCACTCACGACTGCCTCCATGGCAGGCCCGCGGCCCGCCAACCCTGTCCGCCGCGATGCTTGTCGGTATCGAGCGGTCCTTCGAATCCTTCGAGAACGTTGTACGCAGGGGCCAGGCCCGCGGCCGTCGCTGCTTCGGCGGCGCCGATCGAACGCTGGCCCGAGCGACACAGGAAGATCACCGGTCCGCCGCCGATTCCCGCATCCTTCAGCTCGTCGACGAAACGCTCGTTGGGGGTACCGGCGGGGTACGACACCCATTCGACGAACAGCGTGCGGCGCCCGATGGAGGCGGTGTCGGGGACACCCACGTATTTCCATTCGGCGTCGGTGCGCACATCGACGAGCACGGCATCCTGATGTTCCTGCAGCAGCTCCCAGGCGTGCTGCGGCGTGATATCACCTGCGTAGCTCACGGGAATACTTTTGCACAGGTCAGGACCGCGCGAATACGCGGGAGGGTGAGTACGCCGACGATCCGGATGCTCGAACCGGTCGATCAGGGTGTACAGACACGCCACACGTCGTCGACGAGGGTCAGGTTCCACGTCTCGGTGGTCGCCTCGCCGTCGATCACGGTGGTGACATCGACGGTGGCCTTGTCGCCGTCGACGACGACGTTGTCACTGCCCTGAAGTTCGATGTCGCTGTCGACCCCGGCGAGAGGTCCCTCACCGCGGCTCAGCTCGCCGCAACGGAGGATGACGAGGACATCCTCGTCATCCGCGTTGACGGCCTTGATGTAGTCGTCGGTCGTGCGGGTGATCCGTTCGTTGTCGTCGAGGCTCTCACCTTCGGGCGAGAGGAACTGCATGACGACGAGCACCAACGCGAGGACGACGATCACGAGGACGGCGCCGATGAACGGCCAGGGCGTGCTGCTCGTGGGTCCGTCCGGGTCGAGACCGTCGGGGTCGGGTTCGGGGTCACGCCGTTGTGCCATGCGGATGATCCTAACCTCGGGGAATCCACCTCGATCGGCCGCATTTGCGCCAATAAACCCTAGTGAGGTAGGAATTGACCATGGCCACTACTCCGCTCGTTCGACGCCTCGCCGTCGACCTGTGCCGCGTGAGTGCCCACATGTGTTGTCGCTGAAGCGATTCTCCCGACGTTTCCCGGAGTTTTCCTCCATCGTCATCCCGCGCGGTCATCCCGCGCGACCTGCGCCCGCCCACTGAGGGCAGCCTTAATTTAAGCTGGATAGGTCTGTCCGCACACCGAAGAGGTAGTTGACCCGATGACTGATCAGAGCCGTCCCCTTCGCGTCGCGATCGTCGGTGCCGGCCCCGCCGGTATCTACGCCGCCGACGCACTCATGAAGTCCGACACTGCGCAGGATCCCGGGGTGAGCATCGACCTGTTCGAACGCATGCCGGCCCCGTTCGGCCTCATCCGCTACGGCGTCGCCC
>NZ_JBUYWC010000033.1:0-11043 GCF_055230935.1 Rhodococcus ruitaii
CGTCGTGGTGGGCGGTCTCGGGGTGTGGTGTTGCCGCAGTTGTTGGTGTCTGCGGTGGAGTCGTGTGGTGATGCGGTGGCGGTGGTTGCTGGTGGGCGGTCGTTGTCGTATCGGGAGCTTGATGAGTGTTCGTCGCGGTGGGCTCGGTGGTTGATTTCTCGGGGTGTGGGTCCGGGGGATGCGGTGGTGGTGGCGGTGCCGCGTTCGTTGGAGTCGGTGGTGGTGTTGTGGGCGGTGGTGAAGTCGGGGGCGGCTTTCGTGCCGGTGGATCCGGGGTATCCGGTTGAGCGTGTGCAGTTCATGGTGGCGGATTCGGGTGCTGTGTTGGTTGTGACGGTGTCGTCGGTGGTGGATGTGGTGTCGGTGTCGTGTCCGTCTTCGGTGCCGGTGGTGGTGTTCGATGATGCGGGGTTGGTGTCGGAGGTGGGGGGGTTGTCGTCGCGTCCGGTGTCGTATGCGGATCGGGTGCGGTCGGTGGAGCTTGCTGATGCGGCGTGGATGATTTACACGTCGGGGTCGACGGGGCGTCCTAAGGGTGTTGTGGTGTCACATGCTGGTGTGGCGTCGTTGATTTCGGCTGAGCGTGAGCATTTCGGGGTGGTGGGGTCGTCTCGGGTGTTGCATGTGTGTTCGCCGAGTTTCGATGTGTCGTTGTTGGAGTTGTTGGTGGGGTTTTCGGCGGGGGCGTCGGTGGTGGTGGCGCCGGCGGGTGTCGGTGGTGGGCCGGAGTTGGCGGAGTTGATTGCGGCGGAGCGGGTGTCGCATGTGTTCATGACGCCGGGTGCGTTGGGGTCGATGGATCCGGTGGGGTTGGATTCGTTGTCGACGGTGGTGGTGGCGGGGGAGGCGTTTACGCCGGAGTTGGTGCGGCGGTGGTCTGTTCCGGGTGTGCGTCGGTTTTTCAATGCGTATGGTCCGACGGAGACGACGATTTTGGCGACGTCGTCGGGGGAGTTGGTGCCGGGGTCGGGGGTGTCGATCGGGTCGGCGATTGCGGGGGTGGGGTGTTTTGTGCTGGATGAGCGTTTGCGTCCGGTGGCTGAGGGTGTGGTGGGGGAGTTGTATGTGGCGGGGGCGCAGGTGGCGCGGGGGTATCACGGTCGGGTGGGGTTGACGTCGTGTCGTTTTGTGGCGGATCCGTTTTCGTCGTCGGGTGGGCGGATGTACCGGACGGGGGATGTGGTTCGTCGTGGTTCGGGTGGGGTGTTGGAGTATGTGGGGCGTAGTGATTTTCAGGTGAAGGTGCGGGGGTTCCGTATCGAGTTGGGTGAGGTCGATGCGGTGTTGGAGTCGTTGCCGGGGGTGGGTTTTTCGGTGACGGTGGGGTCGGTGTTGGCGTCGGGTGAGTCGGCGTTGGTGTCGTATGTGGTGGCGGATTCGGGTGTGGTGCTGGATTCGGGTGTGGTGCGTGAGCAGGTTGCGGGTGTGGTGCCGGGGTATATGGTGCCGGCGTTGGTGGTGGTGCTTGATGAGGTGCCGTTGACTCCGGTGGGGAAGGTGGATCGGGGGGCGTTGCCGGAGCCGGTGTTTGCGGTGCGGGAGTTTCGGGCGCCGCGGTCGGTGTTGGAGGAGTCGGTGGCGTCGGTGGTGGCGTCGGTGTTGGGGGTGGAGCGGGTCGGTTTGGATGATTCGTTTGTGGATTTGGGGGGTAATTCGTTGGCGGCGACGCGGTTGGTGGCGCGGTTGTCGTCGGTGGTGGGTGTGCGGGTGCCGGTGCCGGTGGTGTTCGAGTCGGGGTCGGTGGAGGTGTTGGCTTCCCGGATCTCGGCACTGGCGTCCGGTGGTGAGTCAGTACCGCTGGAAGCCCGGGAACGCCCGGATCACGTGCCGTTGTCGCTGGCGCAGCAGCGGATGTGGTTCCTCAACCGGCTGCAACCGGAGTCGTTCGTCGACAACATCCCGATGGCCATCAGGCTCTCCGGAGATCTCGATCATGCGGCATTGCGCTCGGCGATCGACGACGTCATTGCCCGGCACGAATCGCTGCGGACTGTCTATCCGGAAATCGACGGTATCGGCTACCAGAACGTGCTCCCCGCGCCTGATGCGCGGCTCGGCGTGGTGCCCGAACAGCTGTCCGCAGACGAGGTCCCCGATCGCATCGCGGAGATCGTGACCACCGGATTCGATGTCACTCGGGAGGTTCCGCTCCGGGTGCACCTGCTCGAGGTGTCCGAACGCGAGAATGTCCTGGTAGTGGTCGTGCACCACATCTCGGCCGACGGCTACTCGATCGGCCCACTGGTGCGCGATGTCGTGACCGCCTACGACGCGCACGTCTCGGGGACCGCACCGTCGTGGACTCCACTCGACGTGCAGTACGCGGACTTCACACTGTGGCAGCGAGAGGTGCTCGGCGAAGAGTCCGATCCCGAGTCGTTGATGTCCGAGCAAGTGGAATTCTGGCGCCGAACCCTCGCGGAGCTGCCCGAAGAGCTTCCGCTTCCGGTCGACCGCCCGCGGCCGGCGGTGGCGAGCAACCGCGGTGCATCGGTGCGTGTCGATGTCGACCGCGCTGTGCGTGCCGGAATCACCGATCTGGCGCGCCGTAGTGGTGCAACGGAATTCATGGTGGTTCACGCTGCACTGGCCGTGCTGCTCGCGCGGATGAGTGGCACAGAGGACATTGCGATCGGCACGCCCGTGGCCGGGCGCGGCGAGGCTGCCCTCGACGACGTCATCGGCATGTTCGTCAACACCCTCGTCCTGCGCACCGAGGTCGACGGTGGGGACTCGTTCGAAGACCTGCTGGGCCGGGTTCGTGTCGCAGACCTGGATGCATTCATGCACGCGGAGGTGCCGTTCGAGCGCTTGGTGGAGGTGCTCGACCCGCCGCGTTCGCAGTCCCGTCATCCGCTGTTCCAGGTGATGCTGACGTTCCAGAACATGCCCGTGTCGAACCTCGAACTCTCGGGCCTGAACATCTCCGGAATCGAATTCGATGCGGCAACAGCAAAATTCGATCTTCAGGTCACCGTCGCGGACACCATCGGGGCGGATGGAGAACCCGGTGGATTCGCCATCGAATTCAACTATGCGACAGAACTGTTCGACAGCACCACTGTCGAGTCGCTGGCGGGCAGGTTCACCCGGATTCTCGGTGCGGTGGTGTCCGGCGAGCACACTGCCGTTGCGGATCTACCGCTTCTCGAAGAGGTCGAACGCGAACAGATTCTCACCGAATGGAGTTCGCTCGGTGCCGGGACCCCGGCACGGACTCCGGTCACGCTCGCGGGCCGCCTGGCGGAGTCGGTGCTCGGTCACGGGTTGTCGCCGGCGGTCACCTTCGACGGGACCACCATCGACTATTCCGAGCTTTCGGCCCGGGCAAACCGGATGGCGCGTCGCCTCGTAGCTGCGGGCGTCGGTCCGGGGGCGCTCGTGGCGGTGGCGTTGCCGCGCTCGCTCGACCTCGTCGTCGCGCTCGTGGCCGTCGTCGAGTCCGGAGGCGCCTATCTGCCGGTCGACCCGACCTACCCGCAGGACCGCATCCGGTACATGCTCGACGATGCGCGCCCCCGCGTGATCGTCACGGCCGATGTGGTCGGGCGCGAGGACGGTGCGAGCGCGCTGTGGGACAGCGGGGTCGAGATTCTCCGGATCGACGATGCCGTCGAGGGATTCCAGGCAGATCCGCTGATCGACGCCGACCGCCTGGCGCCGCTGCGGCCGGACCATCTGGCCTACGTCATCTACACGTCGGGTTCCACGGGCCGTCCGAAGGGTGTCGGTGTCACCCACCGCAACGTGCTCACGCTGTTCGAGAACGCCGAACCACTGTTCGGTTTCGGGCCCGACGACGTGTGGACGCTGTTCCACTCGTATGCATTCGACTTCTCGGTGTGGGAACTGTGGGGACCGCTGCTGTACGGCGGCCGGCTCGTCGTCGTCGACTACTCGACCTCGCGGTCGCCGGAGTTGTTCGCCGGTCTCGTGCGCACCGAAGGCGTGACGATTCTCAACCAGACGCCGTCGGCGTTCTACCAGTTCGACGAGGCGGACCGTGCTCTGTCCTCCAGCGCAGTCGACGCTGCACCGGCGTCCCTGCGGTATGTGGTGTTCGGCGGTGAGGCACTCGATCCGGGTCGCCTCGGCGGATGGTTCGAGCGGCATCCCGTCTCACCTCGCTTGATCAACATGTACGGCATCACGGAGACGACAGTGCACGTCTCCTTCCACGTGGTCGAACCCGCTCACGCACAGGCCGGGTCGGCGAGCGCGATCGGGCGGTCCCTGCCAGGACTCACGGTGCGTGTACTCGACCGGCGCCTGCAGCCGGTGCCGCAGGGCGTACCCGGCGAGGTCTACGTGTCCGGCGACCAGCTGTCGCGCGGGTATCTGGGCCGTCCCGGGCTGACGGCAGTACGGTTCGTTGCGGATCCGTTCGGCGGAGACAGGCTCTACCGCACCGGGGACATCGGACGCTGGAACTCGGCCGGAATCCTCGAGTATGCGGGCCGCAGCGACGCCCAGGTGCAGTTGCGCGGTTTCCGCATCGAACTCGGTGAGATCGAGGCGGCTCTGCTGCAGGCATCGGGTGTTGCCCACGCTGTGGCGATGGTTCGCGACGACGGACTCGGTGAACGACTTGTCGGCTACGTCGTGCCGCGCGCCGGTGAGACGGTGGTCGCGGCAGACGTGCGCGGCCGGGTGTCGGAGTTCCTGACCGGATACATGGTGCCCGACATCGTGACCGTGCTCGACGAACTGCCGCTGACCGTCAACGGAAAGCTCGACCGCCGGGCCCTCCCCGCCCCGCGGATCGACGCTCTCGGCGACGCCTACCGGGAACCGGCAACGGCCTCCGAACGTGCAGTGTCGCGAATCCTGGCGCACGTCCTCGACGTCGAGAAGGTCGGTGCGGACGACTCGTTCTTCGATCTGGGTGGCAACTCGCTCATCGCGACACGGGTGATCGCGCGGATCAACGAGGCGCTCGGTTCGAACCTGGCGATTCGTGAATTGTTCGAGGACCCGACCGTGGCGGGTCTCGCGGCGCGAGCCGACTCCGGGCAGGAAGGCCGGACACTTCCCGAGCTGGTGGCCGGGCGAAGGCCGGATCGGATCCCGTTGTCGCTGGCGCAGCAGCGCATGTGGGTGCTGAACCAGCTCGATCCGGGATCGTCTAGCTACAACATTCCTCTCGCCATCCGATTGCGCGGCGATCTCGACGCTGCGGCGCTGGCTGTTGCGGTACGCGACATCGTCGAGCGCCACGAGTCGCTGCGCACGGTCTATCCGCAGGACGAGCAGGGCCCGCACCAGAAGATCCTGGACGTCGACGCGGTGGATCCCCTCACGACGGTGACGGTGGATTCCGAGGCCGAGGCGTTCGCGGCCGTCGTCGAGGTGGTGTCGCAGGGATTCGACGTCGCCACCGAGGTACCCGTTCGTGGTCGTCTCGTGAGCATCGCCCCGGACGACCACGTTCTTGCGCTCGTGGTTCATCACATCTCGGCCGATGGTGCTTCCCTGCCGCCGCTCGCGCGCGACCTGATGTCGGCGTATGTGGCTCGGCGTGCAGGGGGTGCTTCCACTGCCGACGCTCTCGAGATCCAGTACGCAGATTTCGCGCTGTGGCAGCAAGAAGCGTTCGGTGACGCCGATGATCCGGAGTCGCCGGCGGGGGTCCAGCTCGCGTACTGGCGTGAGCGTCTCGCCGGGGTTCCCGACCTGCTCGACGTGCCCACGGATCGCCCGCGGCCCGCAACACCGAGCCTGCGCGGTGCCACGCACGTCACTTCGGTGACGGCAGCGACTCGCGCTCGCCTCGAAGAACTCGCTGCGGCGCACAGGTCCACGCTGTTCATGGTGGTGCACTCCGCCCTTGCGGTGTTGTTGTCGCGGCTGAGCAACTCCCGCGACATCGTCATCGGCACCCCTGTGGCAGGACGGGGCGCTCGTGCGCTCGACGATGTCGTCGGAATGTTCGTCAACACACTGGCGTTGCGCACCGATATCGACCCTGCTGCCACATTCGGTGCGGTCCTCGACGATGCCCGTGCCGCAGACCTCGAAGCGTTCGCGAATGCCGACGTACCGTTCGAGCGGATCGTCGATGAGGTCGTCCCAGCACGATCGGCGGCACGGCATCCTGTGTTCCAGACGGTTCTGTCGTTCCAGAACATCGAACCGGCACGACTCGAACTTCCGGGGCTGACGGTCGAAGCCATCGACGGCGGTGAACTGGCCGCGAAGTTCGATCTTCAGGTCACAGTGGAGCCGACGCAGGGCGCCGACGGTGCGGCCGAAGGGATGGCGCTTGCCCTCACCTACGCGACCGACCTGTTCGACGCGGCGAGCATCGACACTCTCGCCGAGAGATTCGTGACGGTCCTCGACGCAGTGGCGGCCGCCCCCGCTGCGGTGGTCGGTGATCTCGACATCCGCACGGACGGTGAGCGTTCGGTCGCTACGACGGCGGTGCCGTCGGTGCCGTCGACGACCCCGCTGAGCGCGGATCGCACTGTCGCGCAGGAGATCCAAGTTGCGGTCGAGTCGGATCCGGATGCTCCCGCCGTGGTGTTCGGCGATGCGGAGTCGACCTTCGCAGAGATCGAGGCGCGCTCGTCGCAGTGGGCGAGGTACCTGATATCCCGCGGTGCAGGGTCGGGCGATGGTGTCGTGGTCGACCTTCCGGTCGGCGTCGATCTGGTGGTCGCATTGTGGGCGGTGGCGAAGTCGGGCGCTGCGGTGTCCTCCGACGGGCAGGTGCCCGCACGGTGGGGTCTGGCGACGACCGACCGGGTCGTCGAGCGCACGGATACGGCCGCTGCTGCCGAGACCACGTGGATCTCGTTCGACGATCCGGTGGTCGACGCTGCGGTGTCCGGATTGTCCGGCCGTTCGCTCGGCTACACGGACCGTCCCGAGGTGCTCGGGCCCGGTGATCAGGCGTTGCGATTCGGTGACGTATGTCTCAGTCACGGTGAGGTGGTTGCCGCGTTGCGTCGGGGGCAGGAGGAGCTGGCCCTGACCTACGATTCGCGCATCCTGCCGGGCCGCGCCGTCTCCGGTGAATGGATGGTCTTCGCGATACTGGCCGCCGCGGTTGCCGGTGCGGTGATCGTCGTTCCTGGTCTCGACGATGATCTCGGCGAACTCGCTCTCGACGAATGGGTCAGCCATGCGTTCGTTCCTGCAGCCGAAGTATCCGGATTGTCTGATTCGGACGACCTCGAAGCGGTGATCGTCACGGATCGACACGCCGGGGCGGACGGTGTTGTTTCGGGCCCTCTGGCAGGCAAGAGTGCCGTCGGAGCTGATCCGTGGGTGCTGCGGCAAAGGTAACTGTTCGGTAACTTCACTTCCGGTTGAGCGGCGTCGGGGCTGCTCGACCGGAAGGAGTCGTTTCGTGGCGGGTGCTCACCGGAAGTCGGGTTCGGTTGGACGGGCCGAAGCGGACGAAGTGCGACATGACGGTCGGATTGCGCGGACCGGACGGAAGACCCCCCCGAAGCCACGTCGTGGTGGGCGGTCTCGGGGTGTGGTGTTGCCGCAGTTGTTGGTGTCTGCGGTGGAGTCGTGTGGTGATGCGGTGGCGGTGGTTGCTGGTGGGCGGTCGTTGTCGTATCGGGAGCTTGATGAGTGTTCGTCGCGGTGGGCTCGGTGGTTGATTTCTCGGGGTGTGGGTCCGGGGGATGCGGTGGTGGTGGCGGTGCCGCGTTCGTTGGAGTCGGTGGTGGTGTTGTGGGCGGTGGTGAAGTCGGGGGCGGCTTTCGTGCCGGTGGATCCGGGGTATCCGGTTGAGCGTGTGCAGTTCATGGTGGCGGATTCGGGTGCTGTGTTGGTTGTGACGGTGTCGTCGGTGGTGGATGTGGTGTCGGTGTCGTGTCCGTCTTCGGTGCCGGTGGTGGTGTTCGATGATGCGGGGTTGGTGTCGGAGGTGGGGGGGTTGTCGTCGCGTCCGGTGTCGTATGCGGATCGGGTGCGGTCGGTGGAGCTTGCTGATGCGGCGTGGATGATTTACACGTCGGGGTCGACGGGGCGTCCTAAGGGTGTTGTGGTGTCACATGCTGGTGTGGCGTCGTTGATTTCGGCTGAGCGTGAGCATTTCGGGGTGGTGGGGTCGTCTCGGGTGTTGCATGTGTGTTCGCCGAGTTTCGATGTGTCGTTGTTGGAGTTGTTGGTGGGGTTTTCGGCGGGGGCGTCGGTGGTGGTGGCGCCGGCGGGTGTCGGTGGTGGGCCGGAGTTGGCGGAGTTGATTGCGGCGGAGCGGGTGTCGCATGTGTTCATGACGCCGGGTGCGTTGGGGTCGATGGATCCGGTGGGGTTGGATTCGTTGTCGACGGTGGTGGTGGCGGGGGAGGCGTTTACGCCGGAGTTGGTGCGGCGGTGGTCTGTTCCGGGTGTGCGTCGGTTTTTCAATGCGTATGGTCCGACGGAGACGACGATTTTGGCGACGTCGTCGGGGGAGTTGGTGCCGGGGTCGGGGGTGTCGATCGGGTCGGCGATTGCGGGGGTGGGGTGTTTTGTGCTGGATGAGCGTTTGCGTCCGGTGGCTGAGGGTGTGGTGGGGGAGTTGTATGTGGCGGGGGCGCAGGTGGCGCGGGGGTATCACGGTCGGGTGGGGTTGACGTCGTGTCGTTTTGTGGCGGATCCGTTTTCGTCGTCGGGTGGGCGGATGTACCGGACGGGGGATGTGGTTCGTCGTGGTTCGGGTGGGGTGTTGGAGTATGTGGGGCGTAGTGATTTTCAGGTGAAGGTGCGGGGGTTCCGTATCGAGTTGGGTGAGGTCGATGCGGTGTTGGAGTCGTTGCCGGGGGTGGGTTTTTCGGTGACGGTGGGGTCGGTGTTGGCGTCGGGTGAGTCGGCGTTGGTGTCGTATGTGGTGGCGGATTCGGGTGTGGTGCTGGATTCGGGTGTGGTGCGTGAGCAGGTTGCGGGTGTGGTGCCGGGGTATATGGTGCCGGCGTTGGTGGTGGTGCTTGATGAGGTGCCGTTGACTCCGGTGGGGAAGGTGGATCGGGGGGCGTTGCCGGAGCCGGTGTTTGCGGTGCGGGAGTTTCGGGCGCCGCGGTCGGTGTTGGAGGAGTCGGTGGCGTCGGTGGTGGCGTCGGTGTTGGGGGTGGAGCGGGTCGGTTTGGATGATTCGTTTGTGGATTTGGGGGGTAATTCGTTGGCGGCGACGCGGTTGGTGGCGCGGTTGTCGTCGGTGGTGGGTGTGCGGGTGCCGGTGCCGGTGGTGTTCGAGTCGGGGTCGGTGGAGGTGTTGGCTTCCCGGATCTCGGCACTGGCGGAGTCCGAGGAGTGCGTCTCGGGTGGGCTATTCGACATGGTCATTCCACTCCGCGTCGGCAACCCGGACCTCGAAGCGGTCTTCTTCGTACATCCGGTGGTCGGACTCGCGTGGAGCTTCGCGGAATTGGCGAAGTATGTGCCGGAAGGGGTGCCCGTCTACGGAATCCAATCGCCCGCATTGTCCGGTATCGACGCATTGCCGGAGTCGATCGAGGAGTGGGCTCGGCTCTACGTATCCGAGATCCGCCGCCTGCAACCACGTGGGAGTTTCCACCTTGTCGGATGGTCGATGGGTGGCGTGATCGCCCATGAGATGGCCGTGCAGTTGCAGCGGAACGGCGCCACCGTGGCATCGCTGGTTCTGCTCGACGCGCAGGTGCCCGCGCCGCTGGAGGTTTCCGTCGACGTGCGGCAAGTCGCCCTCACCGCCTTGCGGGGCGGCGTGGGGGCAGGCATCCGCACCCGGGACGAGATCGTGTCGAATATCACACGAGAACTGGACGAGGGCGCCGACGATATCCCCTCGATGGCTGACGTCCTCGATGGAATCGGGTGGTCGATCGACGTTCTCGGACGGCACAGGCCGGGTCGATTCTCTGGGGATATCCTTTTCGTGGAGGCGCGCGAATCAGCGCCGGGAGCGGGTAGTTCCCTCCTCGATTGGTCACCGTTCGTGGTGGGCGAAGTACACTGCCACAAGGTCGAGTCGTCGCACTGGGAACTCACGGGAGCCGATGCGTGCATTGTGGTCGGCCCACTTCTCGAGTCGTGGATCACCATCCGTGATATGTCCGAATTGTTCACTGTTTCAGCGGATGTCGAATAGTCGAATTGTCATTCAACTGGAAACAGTAGTGGCCCCATGCGAGAATTCGACGTGGTGGGTGCGTGTGAGGCGGTTGTCGGGGGCCGTGGTCACATGACAAGCACTCGACCCGCGTGCGGCGCCGAACGCGCTGCTCGCGACCGCATTTCGCCCCGGTGCAGAACGGGAGTGGTATGACGGTCAAGGTTATCGGGTCCGAGTATGTCGATTCGAGTAACGCGGGCCGTGACCTCCCCCGCCGACACGGTCGTACCAGGCGAGCGCGGCGCCATGCTCCGGTTCCCCTGCTCCCGCACCTGCTCGCGACCGCCGTGGAGCGGGATCCCGATGCCACCGCGGTCGTATCTGATGGCGGCACTCTCACATACCGCGAGCTCGACGCTCGATCCTCGGCCCTGGCTCGGCTATTGATCGGCCGCGGGGTGGGGCCCGAGGATCGCATCGCCATCTTGATGACCCGTTCGCTCGAGTCGGTTCTCGCGACCTGGGCGGTGGCGAAGACCGGTGCGACGTTCGTACCGGTGGACCCGAACTACCCGGCCGACCGGATCGAGTACATGTTCACCGACTCCAGGTCGGGTCTCGTGCTGACGCTCTCGGACCACACCGGCGTCCTGTCGGCCGGCGTAGCGTCGACCGACATCGAGGTCGTGGTCGTCGACGATCCCGAGACCGAGGCCGTGCTCGCCACACTCCCGTCGACCCCCGTCACGTTCGATGAGCGGATCCGAACATTGCGGGTGGAGAATGCGGCGTATGTGATTTATACGTCGGGGTCGACGGGGAAGCCGAAGGGTGTGGTGGTCACTCATTCGGGGTTGTCGAATTTCTGTGCTGAGCAGGTGGAGCGGTACGGGTTGGATTCGCGGTCGCGGACGTTGTATTTCGCGTCGCCGAGTTTCGATGCGTCGATGATGGAGTTGTTGTTGGCGGTGGGGGCGTCGTCGACGATGGTGGTGGTGCCGACGTCGGTGTAT
>NZ_JBUYWC010000034.1:0-7897 GCF_055230935.1 Rhodococcus ruitaii
TCGAGTCGGCGTTGCGTGGTGTGGGCGGTGTCCGTGACGTGGCGGTGGTTGCTCGTGTGGATGAGCGCGCGGGTGCGCAGTTGGTGGCGTATGTGGTGCCGGGGTCGGGTGTGGAACTCGATGTGGCGGAGTTGAAGGTTGCGCTCGGTGGGCGTGTGCCGTCGTACATGGTGCCGTCGGCGTTCGTGGTGCTCGGGGCGTTGCCGTTGAATGTGAACGGTAAGTTGGATCGGAAGGCTCTGCCGGATCCGGTGTTCGAGGTTCGTGAGTTCCGTGTGCCGGTGTCGCCGGTGGAGGAGTCGGTGGCGGCGGTGTTCGCCGAGGTGCTCGGGATCGAGCGGGTGGGTCTGGACGACGACTTCTTCGCGCTCGGTGGCAACTCGCTGCTCGCAACCCAGGTGGCGTCGCGGTTGAGCTTCGCGCTCGGCACGAAGGTCCCGGTGCGCGCCCTGTTCGAAACACCGACGGTCGAGGCGCTTGCCGCGGTGGTCGAGTCGCAGGACACAGAGATCCGCGTGCCGCTCGAAGCCGGTCACCGGCCCGACCGGATCCCGCTCTCGCCCGCTCAGCAACGCATGTGGTTCCTCAACCGCTTCGACACCGACACGGCCGCCTACAACGTGCCGATGGCCATTCGGCTGAGTGGCGATCTCGACGTGGATGCGCTGCAGGCAGCTGTAGCCGACGTCGTCACGCGCCATGAGTCTCTGCGCACCTACTACCCGGAGACCGCCGACGGCCCGATCCAGGTGATCGTCCCGGCCACTGATGTCACCCCGGATCTGCACCCGGTGAGTGTGTCCGAGCACGAGATCATCGACGCGGTGACCGCAGTGGGAGCCACCACGTTCGACGTCACCGATGAGGTACCGCTCACTGCGAAACTCTTCCAGGTCGGAGATACCGACTACGTGCTCGCGTTCGTCGTCCACCACATCTCCGCGGACGGCTCGTCGATGGGACCGTTGACGCGCGACCTGATGCAGGCGTACGTTGCGCGCTCCGACGGGGGTGTTCCCACGTGGGAGGCACTTCCAGTGCAGTACGCGGACTACGCCGTGTGGCAGCGAGCGGTGCTCGGTTCGGAGGACGATCCCGACTCGATCGCATCCAAGCAGGTCGGCTATTGGAAGCAGGCCCTCGCAGGACTCCCGGATCAGCTGGATCTTCCGACCGATCGCCCGCGCCCCGCAGCGCAGTCGTTCCACGGTGCACGGGTCGACTTCACTGTCGATGCCGACCTGCACCAGCGTCTGACCGATCTCGGCCGGCAGACGAACACGACGCTGTTCATGGTGCTGCACACCGCATTCGCGGTCTTCCTCGCACGGATGTCGGCGAGCGACGACATCGCGATCGGTACTCCGATCGCGGGTCGCGCCGAGCGTGAACTCGACGACCTGATCGGCATGTTCGCCAATACCCTGGTGTTCCGCACCCATGTGGATGGCCAGGCGAGCTTCACCGAATTGCTCGAGCAGACCCGCGAGACGGATCTGGGCGCGTTCGCGAATGCCGACGTGCCGTTCGAGCGCCTCGTCGAGGTCCTCAACCCGACTCGTTCGACGGCCCGACACCCGCTGTTCCAGGTGGGCCTGTCGTTCCAGAATCTCGCCCAGTCGTCGCTCGAACTGCCCGGGCTCACGATCTCGGGAATCGACGCCGACATGGCGATTTCGCAGTTCGATCTGCACCTGATCGTCACCGACCGGTACGACGCCGAAGGACGAGCCGTCGGCATCACCGGCTTCTTCACCTATGCGACAGACCTGTTCGACGAGTCGACGGTGAGAGCTTTCACCGAGCGGCTCACACGGGTTCTCGGCGCCGTGGTCACCGATGCGGCGATGCCGGTCGGCGACCTACCGCTGCTCGACTCGGTGGAGAAGACGCGGGTGCTCGGAGAGTGGAACGACACCGTGCGCAGCGTCGACGGCGCGGCCACACTCGTAGATCTGTTCGACGAGCAGGTGCGGCGCGACCCGAACGCCGCAGCACTGGTGTTCGGCGGCGGCGCTGTGGCCGACGGCGAGTTCGACTCGGTGGCCGACGGCGAGTTCGACTCGGTGGCCGACGGCGAGTTCGACTCGGTGGCCGACGGCGAGTTCGACTCGGTGGCCGACGGCGAGTTCGACTCGGTGACCTACGGCGAGTTCGATGCTCGCGTCAACCGGCTTGCGCGGAAGCTGATCTCGATGGGAGTCGAGCCCGAGACGACGGTGGTGCTGGCCGTACGTCGCTCGGTCGAGCTGTTGGTGGGCATGTATGCCGTGGCGAAGGCCGGTGGCGTCTATGTGCCGGTGGATCCGGATCAGCCGGACGAGCGCAACGCGTTCATCATGGAGGCTGCCGCGCCCGCGGTGGTCCTGACGACCGAGCGCGACGAGTTCGTCGTACCCGGGGAGAGGCCTGCCTCCACCGTTCTGGTGGATGCTGCGGACCTGTCGGGGTTCTCGGCAGCGCCGGTGACAGACGCCGATAGGCGTGCACCGCTGCGGTCGTCGAACACCGCGTACGTGATCTTCACGTCGGGTTCGACCGGCCGGCCGAAGGGCGTGGCGGTACCGCATTCGGCGATCGTGAACCAGATGCTGTGGAAGCGCGAGTACTTCGGTCTCGGCGCCGACGATGCGGTGCTGCTCAAGACGGTCGCGACGTTCGACCTGTCGGTGTGGGAGTTCTGGTCGGCGCTGGTCTCCGGTGGCCGCGTGGTGATCGCCTCGCCGGACGGTCATCGTGACCCGGCATATCTGAATGCGCTGATCGGCGAGCACGCTGTGACGACGTTGCATGTGGTGCCGTCGATGCTCGAAGCGTTGATGATCGACGGCGACGGCCGGCTGGCCGGGTCGCTGCGCCGCATCCTCGCCATCGGTGAGGCGCTGCCGGTGGCGACGGCGGAGCGCTTCGTGGAGCACAACACAGCTCGGCTCGTGAATCTGTACGGTCCGACCGAGGCTGCGGTCTCGGTGACCGCAGGTGAGGTGGCCGAGCTGGCGGGTGCGTCGGTGTCGATCGGTGTGCCCGAGTGGAACACGCGGACGTATGTGCTCGATGAGCGGCTGCATCCGGTGCCGGTGGGTGTACCGGGTGAGCTGTATCTGGCGGGCGCACAGTTGGCACGGGGCTATCACGGTCGGGTGGATCTGACCGCGGAGCGTTTCGTGGCGTCGCCCTTCGGGTCGGGGGAGCGGCTGTACCGCACCGGCGACCTCGTGAGATGGACGGCGCAGGGCGAATTGGACTACCTGTCGCGGACCGACTTCCAGGTGAAGGTTCGCGGTTTCCGGATCGAGCTCGGTGAGATCGAGTCGGCGTTGCGGGAGCAGGACGACCTCCGCGAGGTTGCGGTGATCGCGCGTGCGGACGAGCGCACCGGTTCGCAGTTGGTGGCGTACGTGGTGCCGAAGTCGGGCGTGGAACTCGATACGGCCGAGCTGAAGACCATGCTGGGCTCCCGGCTCCCGTCGTACATGGTGCCCTCCGCGTTCATGGTGCTCGACGGGTTGCCGTTGAATGTGAACGGTAAGTTGGACCGGAAGGCGTTGCCGGAGCCGGTGTTCGAGATCCGCGAGTTCCGGGCGCCGCGTACGCCGGTCGAAGAGATCGTCGCGGGTGTGTTCGCGGATGTGCTCGGCGTCTCTCGGGTCGGAGTCGATGACGACTTCTTCGAACTCGGTGGCAACTCGCTGCTCGCAACGCAGGTGGTCTCACGCATCGGTGCCGCGCTGGGTACCCGCGTACCCGTCCGGGTCGTGTTCGACGCCCCGAATGTCGGTGCGCTCGCTGTCGCCGCCGAGCAGCACGCAGACACCGAGTCGAGGGCGCCACTGGTGCCGCAGCCGCGCCCGAATCGGGTGCCGCTGTCGCTGGCACAGCAGCGCATGTGGTTCCTCAACCGCTTCGACACCGATTCGTCGGCCAACAACATTCCGGTTGCTGTGCGTTTGACGGGTGAGCTCGATGTGGATGCGTTGCAGGCAGCGGTTCGGGATGTGCTGGCGCGGCACGAGGTGTTGCGCACGATCTACCCCGAGGTCGACGGGCATCCCTTCCAGCAGATCGCGCCCGTGGCCGACGCCGCACCCGAGGTCATCGCTGAGTCCGTGAGCGAGGACACCCTCCTCGCGCGGGTCGGTGAGATCGTCTCGGCCGGGTTCGACGTCACCTCCGAGATTCCGTTGCGTGTCGCACTGTTCGCGCTGTCGGACGGCAGGGGCGAGCCCACCGACGGGGGACGTGCTGCGGACCATGTACTGGTGTTCGTGGCCCATCACATCAGCGCCGACGGCTGGTCTATGGCGCCGCTCACGCGTGACGTCATGACCGCCTACGTGTCCCGTGCCGCCGGTTCCGCTCCGAGCTGGGCTCCACTGCCCGTGCAGTACGCGGACTTCGCGCTGTGGCAGCGCGCAGTGCTCGGATCCGAGGACGATCCGCAGAGTGTGCTCTCGGCGCAGGCGGACTATTGGAAACGCACCCTCGCGGGTGTCCCGGACGAGCTCAACTTGCCGATGGATCGTCCGCGGCCGTCGGTGCAGTCGTTCACCGGTGGCAAGGTCGAGTTCACACTCGACGCGTCCACACACGGTGCGCTTGCCGCGCTGGCACGCCGGACCGGCACGACGATGTTCATGGTGCTGCACACGGCGTTGGCCGTGTTCCTCGCGCGGATGTCCGACTCCGACGACATCACGATCGGTACGCCGATCGCGGGTCGTGGCGAATCGGAGCTCGACGACCTGATCGGCATGTTCGTCAACACCCTGGTCTTGCGCAGCCGCGTCGATGCGGGTGACGGTTTCGAGGACCTGCTCGCGCAGGTGCGCACTGCGGACCTCGAGGCGTTCGCGCACGCCGACATTCCGTTCGAGCGCCTCGTGGAGGTGCTCAACCCCGAGCGGTCCACCGCACGGCACCCGCTGTTCCAGGTGGTGCTGTCGTTCGAGAACATGCCGGAGACCACCCTCGAACTGCCCGGACTGAGTGTGTCCGGGGTGCCGTTCGAGCTCGACATCGCGAAGTTCGACCTCGGGCTGACCGTGCGCGAACACGTCGACACCGCCGGTGATCCGGGCGGACTGTCCGCGGAGTTCTCGTACGCGAGCGCGCTGTTCGACCACAACACGGTCGAGCTGTTCGCCGAGAGGTTCACGCGACTCGTGAACGGTATCGTCGCGGGATCCGCGACGCCGGTCGGTGATCTACCGCTGCTCGGCGACGAGGAGTTCGCGCAGCTCACCCGCATGCGTGGGCACGACATCCTGACCGAGCCGAGGACCCTCGCGGACTTCCTCACCATCGGTGTGACGATGGATCCCGACGCCACCGCGGTCCGTTACGAGGGGCGGTCGATCACCTACCGCGAGATCGACGAGACGTCGTCGAAGCTCGCCCGGGTGCTCATCGAACGGGGAATCGGGGCCGAGGACTTCGTCGCCGTCTCCTTCCCGCGTTCGTACGAGATGGCGGTCACCGTCATGGCCGTCGCGAAGACCGGCGCCGCACACGTGCCGGTGGACCCGACCTACCCCGCCGAGCGCGTGCGGTACATGCTGTCCGATTCCGGTGCAGCACTGGGTATCACCTCGTCGCAGCACGCCACCGGTCTGCCCGGCGATGCGGAATGGCTCCTCCTCGACGACCCCGACTTCATTGCGAAGGTCGACGTTCGTGCGTCCACACCGATCAGCGATGCGGACCGCGTGCGGCCCACTCACGTGCACCAGCCCGCCTACCTGATCTACACCTCGGGTTCGACAGGGCAGCCGAAGGGTGTCGTCGTCACCCACTCGGGTCTCGCCGGCCTGAAGGACATGGTCACCGACCTGTACGGCGTGACCTCCGAATCGCGCTTCCTGCAGATCTGTTCGCCGAGCTTCGACCCGTCGGTGCTCGAGTGGATGGCTGCTTTCTCGTTCGGTGCCACGTTGGTCGTCGTGCCGTCGACGATCATCGGTGGCCCCGATCTCGCGGAGTTGCTGCGCACCGAACGGGTGACCCACACAATCATCACTCCGGCGGTGCTCGGGACGATGGAGTCCGACGGGGTCGACAGCTTCGAAGTGCTGTCGGTCGGTGGCGACGTCACGACGCCGGAACTGTTGTCGGAGTGGTCGAAGCGCACGACCTACGTCAACGCGTACGGGCCCACCGAAGCCACGATCGTCTCCACCTTCGGGCAGATGGTGCCGGAGCGTCCGATCACGATCGGTGAGCCCATCGTCGGCATGACCACTCTGGTGCTCGATTCACGCTTGCGGCCGGTAGCGGCCGGTATGGCCGGTGAACTCTACGTGGCCGGTCGAGCACTTGCGCGCGGGTACCACCGACGCAACACCCTCACAGCCGAGCGGTTCGTTCCGAATCCGTACGGCGAAGCCGGCGATCGCATGTACCGCACAGGTGATGTGGTGCGGTGGCGTGCGGTCGAAGATCGGCTCGAACTCGAGTTCGTGGGGCGCAGCGACTTCCAGGTGAAGGTGCGCGGCTTCCGTATCGAACTCGGCGAGATCGACGCCGTGCTCTCCGCACACGAGACCGTCAATTGGGCCACCACTCTCGGTCGTTCCACGGCGTCGGGTGCGACGGTGTTGGTGTCGTATGTGTTGCCTGCGGCGGGCCGGACTGTGGATGTGGCGGGGTTGACGGAGTTCGTGGCTCGGTCGTTGCCGCCGCATATGGTGCCGTCGGCGATCGTGGTGCTCGATGAGGTGCCGTTGTCGCCGGTGGGCAAGTTGGATCGTGATGCGTTGCCGGAGCCGGTGCTCGCCGAGCGTGAGTATCGCGGTGCCGGTAGTGAGGTCGAGGAGATCATTGCGGAGGTGTTCGCGGAGGTTCTGCACTTGGAGAAGGTGAGTGTGGACGAGTCGTTCTTCGCGCTCGGTGGTGATTCGATCGTGTCGATTCAGTTGGTGTCGCGGGCGAAGGCGCGTGGTGTGGTGTTCTCGCCGCGGGATGTGTTCGAGCGGCGTTCGGTGGCGGGCCTGGCCGAGGTCGCCTCGCGTGTCGATGCGGATGCGCCGCAGAAGCTGACCGAACTTCCGGGTGGCGGTGTCGGTGACGTTCCGTTGACGCCGATCATGCGTGAGGTGCTGGGCTGGCCCGGCGGTTTCGATCGGTTCTCGCAGACCATCGCAGTCAACCTCCCGCAGGACATCACCGCGGACGTGCTCGAGCGGACCATCGGTGCCGTGGTGGATCATCACGACGCGCTGCGGTCGATCCTCGAACACGGTGGCGACGCGACAACCTTGCGCATTCGCGCGGCGGGCACCGTCGACCCGGCGTCCCTGATCGCCAGGGTTAAGGTCGCAGCCGAGGTCTCCGAGGGTGATCTGACCGAGATCGCCTCGCGCGAACTCGATTCCGCGATCGGACGCCTCGACCCGGCATCGGGAGCGGTGCTGCAGTTCGTGTGGTTCGACTTCACCGGCGACACCCGGCCGGGTGTGTTGCTGATCGTCGCCCATCACCTGGTGATGGACGGTGTGTCGTGGCGAATTCTGTTGCCGGATCTCGGTCTTGCATGGGGGCAGATCGTCTCCGGGCAAGATGTCGAGCTCGCCGAAGTCGGGACGTCGTTGCGTCGCTGGGCACACGGCCTCGTCGAGGCGGCACCGTCGCATCGCGACGAGCTGGAGTTGTGGGAGCGGGTGCTCGGCGGACCTGACCCGCTGCTCGCACAGCGGCCGTTCGACCCCGCGATCGATGTGACCTCCACCGTGGAACGCATCGAACTGACCCTGGATTCGCGGCAGACCGAGGCGTTGCTGACGTCGGTGCCGTCGTTGTTCCGCGGTGGTGTTGCCGATGGTCTGGTGGCGGCGTTGGGGTTGGCGTTGGTGCGGTGGCGTCGTGATCGTGGTGTGGAGTCGTCGTCGGCGTTGGTGAAGTT
>NZ_JBUYWC010000035.1:0-7680 GCF_055230935.1 Rhodococcus ruitaii
AACTTCACCAACGCCGACGACGACTCCACACCACGATCACGACGCCACCGCACCAACGCCAACCCCAACGCCGCCACCAGACCATCGGCAACACCACCGCGGAACAACGACGGCACCGACGTCAGCAACGCCTCGGTGTCCGAGGCGGGCACACTGATGTCGAATCGCTCGACAGTGGACGCGGTGTCGACGGACGGATCGAACGGCCGCGCACCCAGCAGCGGGTCGGGGCCCTCGAGAATCCGTTCCCACAGCGAGAGTTCGGTGCGTCGCTCCGGCGCCGCCTCGACGAGACCGTGTGCCCAGCGACGCAACGACGTCCCGACCTCGGCGAGCTGGACATCCTGCCCGGAGACGATCTGCCCCCATGCAAGACCGAGGTCCGGCAACAGAATTCGCCACGACACACCGTCGACCACCAAGTGATGGGCAACGACGGCGAGCACACCGGCACGCCCGGCCGAACCGAAGTCGAACCACACGACTTGCAGCACCGATCCGGCGAACGGATCGAGACGACCGAGTGCCGCGTCGATCTCGCGTCCGGCGAGAGCAGTCAGGTCCTCGTCGCTGATGTCGGCGGGAGCCTCGATACGGGTGAGGAGGGATCCTGCGTCCACCTCACCGGCAGCGCGCACCCGGAAGGCGGCGCCGACGCCGTCACCGTCGAGGATCGACCGCAACGCGTCGTGATGATCCACCACGGCACCGATGGTCCGCTCGAGCACCTCCGCGGTGATGTCCTGCGGAAGTGTCACGGAGACGAACTGGGAGAACCGGGTGAAACCGCCCGGCCAGCCCAGCACCTCACGCATGATCGGCGTCAACGGAACGTCACCGACACCGCCACCCGGCAGTTCCTCGAGTCGCACGATGTCCTGGGACTCGCCGCTTCGAACTGCGACCTCGGCCAGGCCCGCCACCGAACGCCGCTCGAACACATCCCGCGGCGAGAACACCACACCACGCGCCTTCGCCCGCGACACCAACTGAATCGACACGATCGAATCACCACCGAGCGCGAAGAACGACTCGTCCACACTCACCTTCTCCAAGTGCAGAACCTCCGCGAACACCTCCGCAATGATCTCCTCGACCTCACTACCGGCACCGCGATACTCACGCTCGGCGAGCACCGGCTCCGGCAACGCATCACGATCCAACTTGCCCACCGGCGTCAACGGCACCTCATCGAGCACCACGATCGCCGACGGCACCATATGCGGCGGCAACGACCGAGCCACGAACTCCGCCAACCCCGCCACATCCACAGTCCTGCCCGCCGCAGGCAACACATACGACACCAACACCGTCGCACCCGACGCCGTGGAACGACCGAGAGTTGCGGCGAAATCGACGGTCTCGTGCGCGGCCAAGGCCGCGTCGATCTCGCCGAGTTCGATCCGGAAACCGCGCACCTTCACCTGGAAGTCGCTGCGCCCCACGAACTCGAGCTCGAGCCGATCCTCGTCGGCACGCCACCGCACGACATCACCCGTGCGGTACATGCGTGAACCGTCCGGACTGTAGGGGTTCGCCACGAACATCTCGGCGGTGAGAGCGCTGCGGTCGTGGTAACCACGGGCCAGTGCAGCACCGCTCATGTACAACTCTCCGGCAACGCCCTCGGGGACCGGTCGCAACCGAGAGTCGAGCACCAACGCGGACACTCCGTGTGTGGGATACCCGATTGTGATCGGCCGCCCCGGTTCGAGCCGCGCAAACGAGGAGATGATCGTCGTCTCGGTGGGACCGTACCCGTTGAAGTACTTGCGGCCCGGTGCCCACTTCGAGAGGAGTTCCGGGGTGGTGACGTCGCCACCGACCGACGCGACCTCGAGGCTGTCGATCCCTGCCGGATCCACTGTCCCGAGCACCGCCGGGGTGATGATCGTGTGGGTCACGCGTTCGGTGCGCAGCAACTCTGCGAGATCGGGGCCGCCGATGATCGTCGACGGCACGATGACCAGCGTCGCGCCGCTCGTGAATGCCGCCATCCACTCGAGCACCGACGGGTCGAAGCTCGGCGAACAGATGTGCAGGAAACGATGACCGGCGCGCAGGTGATACAGCTCGACGGCCGTGTCGACCACCCCGCCGAGACCCTGGTGCGTGACGACGACGCCCTTGGGGCGACCGGTCGAGCCGGAGGTGTAGATGACGTAGGCCGGATGGAACAGCGACAGCGGACGCACCCGGTCGGCGGCACCCACCGGCAATTCCGACCGTCCGTCGAGTTCACTCACGAACGCCGGATCGTCGAGCATGATCCAGTCGGAGTCACCGGGCAGTCCGTCGCGATACATCGCGGACGTGATACCCAGCACCGCGCCGGAATCGGACAGCATGTATCGCACGCGATCGACGGGGTAGGTCGGGTCGACCGGCAGGTGGGCGGCACCGGCCTTCGCGATCGCCCACACGCTCAGGACCATCTCGTACGACCTGGGATACGACACCGCGACGATGTCCTCCGGACCGATACCGCGGCCGATGAGGATGCGCGCGAGCTTCGAGGAGGTCTCGTCGAGTTCACGGTAGGTGATCGAGCGCCCCTCGTAACGGACCGCCGTGGCGTTCGGATCCAGCGTGACCGCCGCCGTGAGGATATCGGCGAGGGTCCCGCCGGCTCCGACGTGATCCCCGTGGACATGCGTAAGCAGGCCGAACTCGTCGCCGCGAAGCAGTGGGAGATCCCCGACCGGTGCCTGCGGATCCGCGAGGATGCCGGACAGCAGCAGTTCGAACCGCCGCGCGAACCGTTCGACGGTGCTGTGGTCGAACAGTGCACTCGCGTAGGAGAACTCGGCCGACATACCGGCCGGTGCGCCGTCTTCACCGACGCCCTCGCGCAGCGTGAGCGACAGATCGAACTTCGCGGTGTCCACCTCGAAGGGCACCCCGGACACACTCAGCTCCGGAAGCTCGAGCCCCGCCGACGGCAGGTTCTCGAACGACAAGGCCACCTGGAACAACGGGTGCCGCGCCGTCGACCGCTCGGGCTCGACGATCTCGACGAGCCGCTCGAATGGAATATCCGAGTGGGCGAACGCCTCGAGATCTGTCTCACGGACCCGGGACAGCAGGTCGGTGAACGGCTCTCCTGCGTCGACCCGGCTCCGTAGCACCAGCGTGTTGACGAACATGCCGATCAGATCGTCGAGTTCCGACTCCCCACGACCCGCGATCGGGGTACCGATCGCCACGTCGTCGGAGTCCGACATACGCGCCAGGAAGATCGCCAGCGCGGTATGGACGACCATGAACAGCGTTGTACCGGTCCGGCGGGCCAGGGCCGCCAGTTCACGATGCGTGGAGGCGTCGAGCGTGAACTCGACTCGGCCACCGGCGAACGACTGCACCGGCGGACGCGGACGGTCCATCGGCAAGTTCAACTCGTCCGGAACCCCGGCCAGCGCGCCCTTCCAGTACTGGGCCTGAGTCGACAACAGGCTTTCCGGATCGTCCTCCGAACCGAGCACCTCACGCTGCCACAGCGCGAAGTCCGCGTACTGCACCGGAAGCGGAGCCCAGGAAGGGGTTTCGCCGGCTGCACGAGAAACATAGGCGGCCATGACATCACGCGTGAGCGGTGCCATCGACCAGCCGTCGGCACTGATGTGGTGGACGACGAACACCAGCACATGCTCGAAGCCGGATTCCCCCAGTCTGTACAGCACCGCACGCAACGGAACCTGCGCGGTCACATCGAACCCTGTGCCCACGATCTCCAGGATCCGTGCCGGCAGTTCCGCTTCCTCCACCTGCACGGCACCGAGGTCCGGCATTGCCTCGCCGACGGAGAGGATCTTCTGGTACGGACGACCGTCGTCCTCCGGGTAGATCGTGCGGAGCACCTCGTGCCGATCGAGCAGATCACGCACGGCCGCCTGCAACGCATCCACGTCGAGGGCACCGGTCAGACGCACTGCAACGGGTAGGTTGTCGGCGCTCGACGTCGCATCGAAGCGGTTGAGGAACCACATGCGCTGCTGCGCAAGCGACAGCGGCACCCGATCCGGGCGCTGCTGCGGCACCAACGGTGCCCGCCCCGCCGAACCGGTGTGCTGCTCTGCCTGCGCGGCGAGCGCGCGCACCGTCGAGGACTCGAACAGCACCCGCACCGGTATCCGCACATCGAGCGCCGATCCGAGGCGCGCGACGAGTTGCGTCGCGATGAGCGAGTTCCCACCGAGTGCGAAGAAGTCGTCGTCGAGGCCGACACGCTCGACGCCCAGGACGTCCGCGAACGTCGTCGCCACGATCTCCTCGATCGGTGTGGTCGGAGCACGGAACTCCCGCACCTCGAACGTCGGCGCGGGCAGAGCCTTACGGTCGAGCTTGCCCGATGTGTTGAGTGGGAACTCGTCGAGCACGACCAGTGCGGACGGCACCATGTAGGAGGGCAATGTCTCCGATACGAACTCGACGAGTTCTCCGGAGTCGATGTTCCGTCCCGGTGTCGGCACGACGTATCCGGCGAGCTGGTCACCGGTCGGGGTCTGCACCACGAGCACCGCGGCCTGGTTCACCGAATCGTGGGCGAGCAGCGCGGTTTCGATCTCGCCGAGCTCGATTCGCTGGCCACGGAACTTCACCTGGAAATCGGTGCGACCGATGTACTCGAGTTCGCCCTGCTCGCTCCAGGTCACGAGGTCGCCCGTGCGGTACATCCGATCGCCGGGCACCCCGTGCGGATTCGCTACGAAACGGTCCGAGGTGAGGTCGGGTCGGCGCACGTAACCGCGTGCAAGCTGGACCCCCGCAAGGTAGAGCTCTCCCGGGACCCCCACGGGAACGGGGCGGAGCCGGCCGTCGAGGACGTAGGCCTGCACGTTCCATTCCGGGACCCCGATCGGCACCACGTCGACCGAGCCGGTCGGCGGCGCCTGCCAGTAGGTGGCAGACACGGCGGCTTCCGTGGGGCCGTACAGGTTGTCGATATCCGCAGAGGTGATGCGGCGGACGCCCTCGATCGTCTCGGGCGGCAGGGCTTCACCGATCACGAAGATGTCGCGCAGGGTGCGGCATTCCGCGCCATCGGCGTGGGCGGCGAACACCGTGAGCATCGACGGCACGAAGTCGGTGATCGTGACCTGCTCGCGCGCGATGACATCGGACAGGTACGCGGGGTCGCGGTGACCGTCCGGGGTCGCGATCACGAGCCGGGCACCCACACTCAGCGGCATGAAGAAACCCCACAGCGACACGTCGAACGTGGTGGCAGTCTTCTGGAAGTACACGTCGTCCGAGGTCATCTCGAACTCGTACAGCATCCACTCGGTTTGGTTGACGATCGCACGGTGCGTCACCGCGACGCCCTTCGGACGTCCCGTCGAGCCCGACGTGAAGATCGCGTAGGCAGTGTTGTCGGGACGCAGCGGTGCGATCCGATCCGCATCGGTGATCGGTGCGGACGAGCTGGCTGACAGGTCGAGTACGTCGATGGCGATCGACCGGATATCGAGATCCGAGGGCACCTCGAACTCGTCGCGGGCGGTGGTCACGACGCAGACCGGATCGGCTGTGTCGAGGATGTGCCGCACACGCTCACCGGGGTGGTCGGGATCGATCGGCACCCAGGCGCCACCTGCCCGGACGATCGCGTACATGCCCACCAACAGGTCGAGAGACCGCCGGATGGCCAAGCCCACCAACGACTCCGGAGCGACCCCCTGTTCGATCAGGTGTCGCGCGAGACGCGTGACACGAGCATCGAACTCAGCGTAGGTGAGCGTTTCACCCTCGTAGACCAGTGCGACCGCGTCGGGTACACGGGCGGCCTGCGCGTCGAAACGATCGGTGAGCAGTGCCGACGCGTCGAGTTCATGCGCCGAGTCGTTCCAGTCGTCCAGGATCCGGCCGAGCTCCACAGCGTCGAGGAGTTCGATGTCACCCACAAGATTCTCGGGCCGCGCAGCGAGCGACTCGAGTGCACGCACGAAGCGGGCAACGAGCGTAGACACCTGGTCGCGGTCGAAAAGGGCACGCTGGTAGCGCAGTTCGACTTCCATGCTCGTCTTGACGTGAACGAACAGGCTCAACGGGTAATGCGTTGCGTCGTGCGTGCCGACACCCGTGACGGACATACCGTCGATCGACGAGGCCTGCTGGGCGAGGCCCTCCTCGTCGAGCGGGTACGACTCGAACACGGTGAGGGTGTCGAAGGCCACCGCCGGACCGGAGACCCGCTGGATGTCGGTCAGCCCGAGGTGGTGGTGTTCGAGCAGCGCGGCCTGTTCACTCTGCAGACGACCGAGGAACTCGGCGACCGGCTCGTCGGGGTCGAACGACACCCGCACCGGCAGCGTGTTGATGAACAGACCCACCATCGACTCCACGCCGGGCAGGTCGGCGGGACGCCCGGAGACGGTCGCGCCGAAGACCACGTCGTCACTGCCGGTGAGCCGACCGACCAGCACACCCCATGCGGCCTGCACGAGGGTGTTCACGGTGACACCCAGCCGCGCCGCGGCGTCGCTGATCGCCGTCAGACGCTGTGCGTCCAGTTCGATCTTGACGCGGTCGTCGCCCTGCGCGCCCGGATGCCGAGGCGACTGCGGGGCGAGCAGTGTCGGTTCGTCGAATCCGTCGAACACGTGCGACCAGGCGTCGCGCGAGGCATCCAGGTCCCGCGCGGCGACCCATTCGAGGAACGAGCGGTACGACCGCGCACGCGGCAGCATCGACGTGTCGCCGCGGGTGGCGTACAGGGCCATCAGGTCCTGCATGAGCAACGGCATCGACCAGCCGTCGACCAGCACGTGGTGCGTGGTCACGCCCAGCTGGTACCGATCACCGCCGAGTGAGACGAGCACGAACCGCATGAGCGGCCCGGTGTCCATGACGAACCCGCGGGTCTCCTCGTCGCGCCAGAACGGGACGGTCGCGGTCGCGCCCGACGACGCGACCTCGGACGACATGTCGACCGTGCGCCACGGCACCTGCACGTCGTCGAGCACCAGCTGAACCGAGTCGCCCCCGTCGTCGGTGACGAAGACGGTGCGCAGGTTGGCATGCCGATCGAGTAGTCCCTGAGCCGCCCGGTGCAGGCGCTCCGCGTCGACCTCGCCTTCGAGGTCGAGCACGGCCTGCATCGTGTACACGTCGACGTCGTCGTCGGCTGTCATCAACGCGTGGAACAGCAGACCGGATTGCAACGGCGACAGCGGCCACACATCGGCCACCTGTCGGTGCCGCGATTCCCACCGCTCCAAATCGGACTGGGTCACGTTCACCAGCGGGACGTCGGACGGGGTGAGCCCGCCGGCGCCGGGTGCGGCGGCGTGGTCGACGAGTGCGGCGAGCGCTGCGCGCCAGTGCTCCGCGAACTCCTCCACGTCGCCGCGGTCCAGCAGGCCCGTGGGGAATGCGATTCCGGCACCGAGCTGCGGGCCGTCCGGCCCATCGTTCACGATCGCGTTGATGTCGATCGCTGCGCTGGCAGGCATGTCCGCATCGAGCGCGGCATCGACCTTCCCGAGGGCGTCGGTAGGCGCCCACCCGATCGCCGCCAACTCCTCCGGCACATCCGCACCCGACACACGACCCAGATAGTTGAAACTGATCTGCGGCGACTTCGCCACCGCCGCCAACCGCACCGACGACTCCCCACCCAAGTACCGCAACAGACCGAAGCCCATGCCCTTGTCCGGAATCGCCAGCAACTGCTCCTTCACA
>NZ_JBUYWC010000036.1:0-5316 GCF_055230935.1 Rhodococcus ruitaii
TTTTTGCTAGTTTGAGTTTGTATGCTAGTGATTTGGCTCGATGTCTTTGACTGATCAGCCCTTCGGGGTGTTGATTATGAGTCTTTTACGGAGAGTTTGATCCTGGCTCAGGACGAACGCTGGCGGCGTGCTTAACACATGCAAGTCGAACGATGAAGCTCAGCTTGCTGGGTGGATTAGTGGCGAACGGGTGAGTAACACGTGGGTGATCTGCCCTGCACTTCGGGATAAGCCTGGGAAACTGGGTCTAATACCGGATAGGACCGAGGACTGCATGGTTTTCGGTGGAAAGTTTTTCGGTGCAGGATGAGCCCGCGGCCTATCAGCTTGTTGGTGGGGTAATGGCCTACCAAGGCGACGACGGGTAGCCGGCCTGAGAGGGCGACCGGCCACACTGGGACTGAGACACGGCCCAGACTCCTACGGGAGGCAGCAGTGGGGAATATTGCACAATGGGCGCAAGCCTGATGCAGCGACGCCGCGTGAGGGATGACGGCCTTCGGGTTGTAAACCTCTTTCACCCATGACGAAGCGCAAGTGACGGTAGTGGGAGAAGAAGCACCGGCCAACTACGTGCCAGCAGCCGCGGTAATACGTAGGGTGCGAGCGTTGTCCGGAATTACTGGGCGTAAAGAGCTCGTAGGCGGTTTGTCGCGTCGTCTGTGAAATCCCGCAGCTCAACTGCGGGCGTGCAGGCGATACGGGCAAACTCGAGTACTGCAGGGGAGACTGGAATTCCTGGTGTAGCGGTGAAATGCGCAGATATCAGGAGGAACACCGGTGGCGAAGGCGGGTCTCTGGGCAGTAACTGACGCTGAGGAGCGAAAGCGTGGGTAGCGAACAGGATTAGATACCCTGGTAGTCCACGCCGTAAACGGTGGGCGCTAGGTGTGGGTTTCCTTCCACGGGATCCGTGCCGTAGCTAACGCATTAAGCGCCCCGCCTGGGGAGTACGGCCGCAAGGCTAAAACTCAAAGGAATTGACGGGGGCCCGCACAAGCGGCGGAGCATGTGGATTAATTCGATGCAACGCGAAGAACCTTACCTGGGTTTGACATGTACCGGATCGCCTCAGAGATGGGGTTTCCCTTGTGGTCGGTATACAGGTGGTGCATGGCTGTCGTCAGCTCGTGTCGTGAGATGTTGGGTTAAGTCCCGCAACGAGCGCAACCCTTGTCCTGTGTTGCCAGCAAGTGATGTTGGGGACTCGCAGGAGACTGCCGGGGTCAACTCGGAGGAAGGTGGGGACGACGTCAAGTCATCATGCCCCTTATGTCCAGGGCTTCACACATGCTACAATGGTCGGTACAGAGGGCTGCGATACCGTGAGGTGGAGCGAATCCCTTAAAGCCGGTCTCAGTTCGGATCGGGGTCTGCAACTCGACCCCGTGAAGTCGGAGTCGCTAGTAATCGCAGATCAGCAACGCTGCGGTGAATACGTTCCCGGGCCTTGTACACACCGCCCGTCACGTCATGAAAGTCGGTAACACCCGAAGCCGGTGGCCTAACCCCTTGTGGGAGGGAGCCGTCGAAGGTGGGATCGGCGATTGGGACGAAGTCGTAACAAGGTAGCCGTACCGGAAGGTGCGGCTGGATCACCTCCTTTCTAAGGAGCAACTCCAGTGTGATGGTTCGAATGGTCGAATCGTTCTCTGGCAGAGCCCGTTTGTCGCCGTACGAGCGGCACGGGAGCTCATGGGTGGAACGCTGACAAGTATCACTGCAACAGAAGCGGGCTCAGTCTTGTTTCGTGGTGGTTATATCGGTGCGCTGTTGGGTCCTGAGGGAACACGTGATGTGTTTTTTCAGCGACGATGATCCACGAAAACGGTTGGCTTCGGCCGGCGTCGGTAGGGGTTGTTGTGTGTTGTTTGAGAACTGCACAGTGGACGCGAGCATCTTTGTTGTAAGTGTTTATGAGCGTACGGTGGATGTCTTGGCACCAGGAGCCGATGAAGGACGTGGGAGGCTGCGATATGCCTCGGGGAGCTGTCAACCGAGCTGTGATCCGAGGATGTCCGAATGGGGAAACCCAGCACGAGTGATGTCGTGTTACCTGCCGGTGAATATATAGCCGGTGTGGAGGGAACGTGGGGAAGTGAAACATCTCAGTACCCACAGGAAGAGAAAACAATATGTGATTCCGTCAGTAGTGGCGAGCGAACGCGGAAGAGGCTAAACCATGGGTGTGTGATACCTGGCAGGGGTTGCACTTGTGGGGTTGTGGGGTTCATTGTGTCGGCGCTGCCGAGCCGGCCAGCAGTAAGAAATCATGATGTTAGTCGAAGTGGTCTGGAACGGCCTGTCGTAGAGGGTGAGAATCCCGTAGACGAAAACGTTGTGACTGTTGATGTGGATGCCCAAGTAGCACCGGGCCCGTGAAATCCGGTGTGAATCTGTCGGGACCACCCGATAAGCCTGAATACTCCCTGGTGACCGATAGCGGACTAGTACCGTGAGGGAAAGATGAAAAGTACCCCGGGAGGGGAGTGAAATAGTACCTGAAACCGTGCGCTTACAATCCGTCAAAGCCTGTGCAGCCTTTGGTGGCTGGTGGGTGATGGCGTGCCTTTTGAAGAATGAGCCTGCGAGTTAGTGGCATGTCGCGAGGTTAACCCGTGTGGGGTAGTCGTAGCGAAAGCGAGTCCGAATAGGGCGCGATAGTGGCATGTTCTAGACCCGAAGCGGAGTGATCTACCCATGGCCAGGGTGAAGCGATGGTAAGACGTCGTGGAGGCCCGAACCCACTTAGGTTGAAAACTGAGGGGATGAGTTGTGGGTAGGGGTGAAAGGCCAATCAAACTCCGTGATAGCTGGTTCTCCCCGAAATGCATTTAGGTGCAGCGTCGCGTGTTTCACTCTGGAGGTAGAGCTACTGGATGGCCGATGGGCCCTACAAGGTTACTGACGTCAGCCAAACTCCGAATGCCAGGGTGTGAGAGCGCGGCAGTGAGACTGCGGGGGATAAGCTTCGTAGTCGAGAGGGAAACAGCCCAGATCGCCGGCTAAGGCCCCTAAGCGTGTACTAAGTGGAAAAGGATGTGGGATCGCTGAGACAACCAGGAGGTTGGCTTAGAAGCAGCCACCCTTGAAAGAGTGCGTAATAGCTCACTGGTCAAGTGGTCCTGCGCCGACAATGTAGCGGGGCTCAAGTACACCGCCGAAGCCGCGGCACTCACATGAACTTGTCGATTTTCTATGGGAGGTCGGCCAGGTGTGTGGGTGGGTAGGGGAGCGTCGTGCAGCCGTGGAAGCAGCAGTGTGAACTAGTTGTGGAGGCTGTGCGAGTGAGAATGCAGGCATGAGTAGCGAAAGACGAGTGAGAAACTCGTCCGCCGAATGACCAAGGGTTCCTGGGCCAGGTTAATCCGCCCAGGGTGAGTCGGGACCTAAGGCGAGGCCGACAGGCGTAGTCGATGGACAACGGGTTGATATTCCCGTACCCGTGTGAACGCGCCCCTGATGAATCGCTGGTACTAACCGTCCAAAAGGGCTTTGTTCTCCTTCGGGAGTTCGGGGTCTGGCTGCACGGGACCTTCGGTGGTAGTAGTCAAGCGATGGGGTGACGCAGGAAGGTAGCTGGGCCGGCTGGTGGAGTAGCCGGTGTAAGCCTGTAGGGCGTGACATAGGTAAATCCGTGTCGCATGTGGCCTGAGAGGTGATGCGTAGCCGTTGTGGTGAATTCAGTGATCCTATGCTGCCGAGAAAAGCCTCTAGCGAGCTTTCACATGGCCCGTACCCCAAACCGACACAGGTGGTCAGGTAGAGAATACTGAGGCGATCGAGATAACTGTGGTCAAGGAACTCGGCAAAATGCCCCCGTAACTTCGGGAGAAGGGGGACCTCGTCTGGTGATCATCTTTACGGTGTGAGCTGGGTGGGGTCGCAGAGACCAGAGAGAAGCGACTGTTTACTAAAAACACAGGTCCGTGCGAAGTCGTAAGACGATGTATACGGACTGACGCCTGCCCGGTGCTGGAAGGTTAAGAGGACCGGTTAGTGGAGTGATCCGCGAAGCTGAGAATTTAAGCCCCAGTAAACGGCGGTGGTAACTATAACCATCCTAAGGTAGCGAAATTCCTTGTCGGGTAAGTTCCGACCTGCACGAATGGCGTAACGACTTCTCTGCTGTCTCGACCACAGACTCGGCGAAATTGCATTACGAGTAAAGATGCTCGTTACGCGCGGCAGGACGAAAAGACCCCGGGACCTTCACTATAGCTTGGTATTGGTGTTCGGTTCGGTTTGTGTAGGATAGGTGGGAGACTGTGATGCGGGCACGCCAGTGTTCGTGGAGTCGTTGTTGAAATACCACTCTGATCGTATTGGATGTCTAACCTCGGGCCCTGATCGGGTTCAGGGACAGTGCCTGGTGGGTAGTTTAACTGGGGCGGTTGCCTCCTAAAATGTAACGGAGGCGCCCAAAGGTTCCCTCAGCCTGGTTGGCAATCAGGTGGTGAGTGTAAGTGCACAAGGGAGCTTGACTGTGAGACTGACAGGTCGAGCAGGGACGAAAGTCGGGACTAGTGATCCGGCATCGGCATGTGGAAGCGGTGTCGCTCAACGGATAAAAGGTACCCCGGGGATAACAGGCTGATCTTCCCCAAGAGTCCATATCGACGGGATGGTTTGGCACCTCGATGTCGGCTCGTCGCATCCTGGGGCTGGAGTAGGTCCCAAGGGTTGGGCTGTTCGCCCATTAAAGCGGCACGCGAGCTGGGTTTAGAACGTCGTGAGACAGTTCGGTCTCTATCCGCCGCGCGCGTTAGAAACTTGAGGAAGGCTGTCCCTAGTACGAGAGGACCGGGACGGACGAACCTCTGGTGTGCCAGTTGTTCCGCCAGGGGCATGGCTGGTTGGCTACGTTCGGAAGGGATAACCGCTGAAAGCATCTAAGCGGGAAGCCTGTTCCAAGATGAGGTTTCTCACCCCTTTTTGTGGGGGTAAGGTCCCCGGAAGATGACCGGGTTGATAGGCCGGATCTGGAAGCGCAGTAATGTGTGGAGGTGACTGGTACTAATAGGCCGAGGACTTATCATGAAGGTGTTACGCGTCCACTGTGCGGTGTCTGAGACAATACGCTCGCTCGCGCGAGTGCTGTCGAGTGAACGCTGTTCTTTTCTTCGGGGAAGGGCGGTGAATCTATCGACATCACTCGAAAGGCGTGAGTGATGTCGATAGTTTCACAGAGTTTCGGTGGTTATAGCGATAGGGAAACGCCCGGTCTCATTCCGAACCCGGAAGCTAAGCCTGTCTGCGCCGATGGTACTGCACTCGTCAGGGTGTGGGAGAGTAGGTCGCTGCCGAACACCCGTT
>NZ_JBUYWC010000037.1:0-3260 GCF_055230935.1 Rhodococcus ruitaii
TGTGAAGGAGCAGTTGCTGGCGATTCCGGACAAGGGCATGGGCTTCGGTCTGTTGCGGTACTTGGGTGGGGAGTCGTCGGTGCGGTTGGCGGCGGTGGCGAAGTCGCCGCAGATCAGTTTCAACTATTTGGGTCGTGTGTCGGGTGCGGATGTGCCGGAGGAGTTGGCGGCGATCGGGTGGGCGCCGACGGACGCCCTCGGCGCCCTCGACGTGGTCCAGGATGCCGACATGCCGGCGAATGCCGCGATCGATATCAACGCTGTGGTGAGCGATGGGCCGGACGGTCCGCAACTGGGCGCGAACATCGCGTTCCCGGAGGGGCTGCTCGACCGCGACGACGTCGACGAGTTCACGCAGCACTGGATTGCGGCACTGAGTGCCCTCGCACAGTATGCGGCAGGATCGGATGCTGGTGGCCTCACCCCGTCGGATCTGCCCCTGGTCGAACTCGATCAGACCGAGATCGAACGCTGGGAGCGCCGCTACTCACCGCTCGGCGACGTGTGGCCGCTCTCGCCGCTGCAGTCCGGTCTGTTGTTCCACGCGTCGATGACCGATGAGAGCCACGTCGACGTGTACACGATGCAGGCCGTGCTGGACCTCGAGGGCGCCGTCGACGCCGAGCGTCTGCGCAGTGCCGGCCAGGCACTGCTCGACAGGTACCCGAACCTGCGCACCGCGTTCGTCACGAACGATGAGGGTGACTCGGTGCAGCTGGTGCTCGACAAGGTCGAACTTCCTTGGAACGAGGTCGATCTCAGGGGTGTGCCGGAAGACCGTCGCGAGGCGGAACTATCGGAGATCCTTGCAGCCGAGCAGGCCCGCCGGTTCGACATGGAGACTGCTCCGTTGATGCGGTTCTTGCTCGTGCGGGAGGCCGACACCCGGTATCATCTCGCGGTCACGAGCCATCACATCTTGCTCGACGGCTGGTCGATGCCGCTGCTGATGCAGGACCTGATGGCCCTGTACGTGTTGCGCGGGGATCAGTCACTGCTACCGCGTGTCCGTTCGTACCGGAACTTCCTGTCGTGGCTGTCGGAGCAGAATCGCGACGCCTCCCTCGATGCATGGGCAGAGACCCTGCGCGGGCTCGAGGAGCCGACGATCCTCGCGCCGGGTGTCCGCGACGCGGACAACGACACGATCGCCAAGGTGTCGGTGCTGTACGACACCGACCGCACCGCACGATTGACCGCACTCTCCGGCCAACTCGGCGTCACGGTCAACACGCTCGTTCAGGCGGCGTGGGCGGTACTCGCAGGCAGGCTGACCGGGCGGAACGACGTCGTGTTCGGGGCAACCGTCTCCGGGCGCCCCGCCGACCTGCCCGGCGTGGAGTCGATGGTGGGCCTGTTCATCAACACGCTCCCCGTGCGCGTGAACGCCGACCCCGCTGAGTCGGTGTCGGCTCTGCTCACCCGACTCCAGGGGGAGCAGGCCGGATTGCTCGATCACCACTACGTCGGGCTGTCCGACATCGAGCAGCGCGCCGGCGCACCCATCGGATTCGATTCGCTGCTGGTGTTCGAGTCCTATCCGATCGACCGCGAAGCGTTGTCCGATGCTGCGGGCTCGATCGACGGTATGACGATCACCGGCGTGGGGGTCAAGGACGCGACGCACTACCCGATCACACTGCTCACCGTCGCCGACACCGCGATCGATTTCACGTTCAAGTACCTCGAGCGCTTCTTCGACGCCGCCGCTATCGCGCGGATCTCCGAGCAGTTCGTTCGAGTGCTCGATGCGTTCGTCGCCGCCCCGGATTCCCCGGTGGGCGACATCGATCTCCTCGGTTCCGAGGAGGCGGCGCGCATCGTCGAGGAGTCGGGTCCGGCAGCCCCGGTCACGGCATCGGCGGCGCGCACGCTGGCCACCGTTCTCGGAGAGGTCATCGAGGAGGACCCGTCCGCACCGGCTCTGGCCGTACCGGCGGACGGGGCCACCGGCGAGGACGGAATCGAGATCTCCTACCGGGAACTCGACGAGCGGTCGTCGCAGCTTGCACGAGTGCTCATCGCACGCGGTCTCGGCACCGGCGACGTCGTCGCGATCGCGATGCCGAGGTCGGTGCATTCTGTGGTCGCGCAGTGGGCGGTGGCGAAGACCGGCGCAGCCCTCGCGATCCTCGATCACGCGCGCTGGACCACACCGCTGCCGTCGGGCGCGGTGCTGGGCCTGACGGTTGCCGCCGTGGCAGCCGGCGAGCCGGAGGGGAACTGGCTGGTGGTCGACACCCAGGACGTCGCGGGAGATATTGCAGCGATGCCGTCGGATCCGGTCACCTACGCCGATCGTGTGCGCCCGGTCGAGCCGTCGGATCCAGCGATGGTCCTCGAGTCGCGCACGGTGTCCAACGCGGCGCTGGTCGACCTCCTCGGAGCCCTGCGGGATCGGTACTCGATGACCTATGAATCCCGGAGTGTCGCGGTTGCGCGCGCAGGGATCGACGGGGCGGGTGCGGAGGCACTGGCGCTCGAGCAGTTGGTCGTCACCGCGACCGGGGCCGTCGTTGTGCTCGTACCCGAGGGTGTCGTGGACGGCGAGGAGCTCGACGGTGTCCTCTACAACGAATGGGTCACCCATGCTCATCTGCCGGCGTCGTCGCTGGAGACACTCGAACCCGGGCTCGAAGACCTCGCGGTGGTCGTGGTCGTCGACGAGGCTCCGGCCGGGGTGCTCACCGAGTGGCAGAGTGCACATCACGTGTATGTAGTTTCTGACCAGCACTGATGCCGGTGGGGCCGCCGAGAGGCGGCCCCACGCTCGTTCGCTTGCAGAAGGCGAGTTCGCTCGACGGTAACGTCGAAGCTGCCCGAAGAGATCAAACCAATAGGTTACTAATGGGTAAGGAATGCTCGCCGATCCGGATGACTATGCTGGCTCGGTTCGTATCTGGCGAGCTCAGAGGTACTGAAAGCGAAGGGTGTGGGCTTTTACATGCGTTCACGACATGACGGCGGCTCGGATGGGGTTACTCCGATGAATGCCCCGCAGTCGAACGACCCGCAGCAGACGGTACCGGAATCGAGCGCCGAGCGCCCGGCACACGATCGCAGCGGCGGCCGCGCCGCCCGGCCGGCACGTGCTCCTCGGGGCCCCCGAGCCGAGCGCCCCGCCCGCGGTGAGCGTCGTGGTGGGCGGTCTCGGGGTGTGGTGTTGCCGCAGTTGTTGGTGTCTGCGGTGGAGTCGTGTGGTGATGCGGTGGCGGTGGTTGCTGGTGGGCGGTCGTTGTCGTATCGGGAGCTTGATGAGT
>NZ_JBUYWC010000038.1:0-2745 GCF_055230935.1 Rhodococcus ruitaii
GACGGTCTTGGACCGAACCAACGCAGCCAGCTCGTCTCGATCCCCGTCACGCAACACCAAAGGAGCAACTCGCATGCCGCAGTATCTCAAACTTGACCGCCAAACTACTTTTCCCACGCCGCACTAGAGTGATGGACGGCCTGCCTTCGGGTTGCCGAGGAGGCCGAGGTCTGCTGTGCGTGTGCAGTCGTCAGGCTGCAGCGGCGGGACAGGCACCCACGAGTGCCCGGATCGGTTTTGCTCATCGAACGACGAACTTTGCTGGGTCCGGTGTACGAAGCATGTGCCAGAAGTCCACCATCCGCCACGGATTGGGCAGGATCACCCGTCCGGCGTCGTTTCGGTAGTAGGTGTGAGCACGGTCGGAGTTCATCCAGACGGATCCTTGCATCTTCTCGTCAACTCGTGCAAGGAACTCGTCCTGCGCCTCTTGTGTTGGTTCGAGCGACTTCGCACGCCTCTCGGTCAGCAGCTGCAGGCACTCGACGATGTAGTGGACAACGACCTCGGTCATGTAGTTGTGCCCGCCGCCGTGGCCTGCGCTCGAGTTGGGGCCGGAGGTGACGAACAGGTTCGGAAAGTTGGGGACGGTTCCGCCCAGGTACGAGCGTGGATCGTTGTTCGCCCACTGGTCGGTGAGCCGGACACCGCTGCGGCCGGTGATTTCCAGTGTCGACAGGAAGTCGAGGGTGAAGCCGGTGGCCCAGATGATGACGTCGACCTCGACGACCTCTCCGTCCGAGGTCCTGATTCCCTCTGGGACCACCTGCGCCAGAGGCGTGGTCACGACGTCGGCCTTCTCACCGGCCAAAGCCGCGTAATAGCCACCTGGATCGCGAATGATGCGCTTGCCGTGCGGTGGAAAATCCGGTGTCATCGCTGCGAGGAGCGCTGGATCGTGTCCGAAGGAATCCTTCAGATGGGATAGACAGCTCTGCAAGGCGACATCGTTCGCTGCGGAGATGGAGAGGGGGTGGTCCTTCATCCATTCGGCGTCGGCACGGACTCCATCGTAGAGGCGATCGGAGACGAACCAGTACGTTCGCGCGCGTTGCCAGCGATCGTAGAAGGGCACGTTGCGCTGGAGCCAACGCTCACTCTCGTCAACCAGTCCTTCGCCGATCACGTTGGGGCGCACCCAATGCGGCTGTCGTTGGAACAGGGTCAGGTGTTGTACGTCGTCGATGATCGCGTCGACCACCTGGATGGAGGTCGCGCCGGCGCCGACGACAGCGACACACTTGCCCGTCAAGTCGAGTCCGGGATCCCATTCTGCGGTATGAATGCTTGTACCTGCGAAGGTTTCGATACCGGGAATACTCGGGATCGACGGACGGTTGAGGAATCCCGCGGCGGTGATCACGGCGTTCGCGCGAGAAGTCACTAACGAGCCGTCGGTGAGGGCGCTGATGATCCACTCTTGCGCAGTGTCGTCCCATTCGAGCGACTCGATGCGCGTATTGAAGCGGATGTGCTGCTTGACGTCGTACTTGTCGACGACCCGGCGCAAATACTCCTGGTACTCGGTGCCCACGGGGAAGTACTTGCTCCAGTCCGATTCGATCTCGAACGAGAAGGAATAGTAGATGCTCGGGGTGTCGACAGCGACACCCGGATAGGTGTTCATCCGCCATGTGCCGCCGATGTCGTCGCTCGCCTCGAAGATCTCATGGTGAAACCCGGCGTCGGCGAGCATGATGGACGCCGCGATTCCTGTCATGCCGGCACCGAGAATCGCCACTTTGAAGTCGGTTGACGGCTCGGTGATTCGGTCGATCACCGGAGTGATCGGGACGAATCCGCCCTGTTCCAGTACGACCGGGAGAAACTCGTCGTCGATCGTGTCACCGGTGGCCAGGCCGAGCATTCGCTGGAACAGCGCGTCATCGGGAACCTGGAGGTACTCAGGCTGATCCGCGGATTCCAGTGCGTCCGCGAGGAGGCTGGTCAAGGCAGTTCGGTCGGCCTCTGGCAACCGGCCAGGTGGAAGGAGTCGGGTGTCCGACACCGTGTCGAACGCGATTTTCGGGCCGAATCGGTCCAGGTACGAGGTGTCGCCGGTGATCTGAACGAGACTCATCAGGAGCAACGGCGCCTCGCCGCACACGGCATGGCGCTCGAGCTCTACGCGCGACACCTCCCGAGTGGGCACGTACAGATCGAGCGAACGATGGCGTGTCGGTGTCATACAGGCTCCGTAGGAAATGACTGCAGCGCGCGAGAAGCGACAAGGATGGAGACCCCATTCAACCACAAGATCCACGAGTGTCTACGTTATTGATACCTGATTTTGGATCCAGTATTCGTTTCGGCCGGTCCGACCATGAGGCCCTCTGCCTGCGGTAACGGATCGGCGACGACGCGACCCTGAATCTTCTTCGCATCCAGGATTGGATACCTAAATTGGATCCTGTATGGTGAGGCGCACATCACATCACAAGCGCCCCAACGGGCAGTTCTGGCGATGCACGCTGGCTGGAAAGGGACCAATGTTCGTCAACCGAAACTTACGAGCCGGACTTCTCGCAGGTCTGCTGTCTGTCTCAGTCCTGACATCGGGTTGCGTGAGCGACACCAATGCGGATTCCGGATCGGGCGCAGGAGAAGTGGCCAGCAATCTTGCGCGTGGTGGTGACGAGGGGGTGTGCGATGCCGGCAAGGCCGGCGGGGCGGTGACGATCGCGGAGCAGACCGAGCCGCAGACGATGGATCCAGCCGGCGGCTACTTCTATGTCAATCCGGCGC
>NZ_JBUYWC010000039.1:0-2628 GCF_055230935.1 Rhodococcus ruitaii
GTGTCAAGGGACATCAGGGCATCCCCGTAGGCGGACAGGTCGTGTCCCTGTGTGCGGACAGCTGATCTCCCTGTGGGCGGTCAGCTGATCTCCCGCACCGGGTCAGGCCAACGGCATCACCCCGCGTCCGGCGGTGGCATCCTGCAGTCGCAGCGAGGTGCCCTCGGTGATCACCACATGCGCGTGGTGCAGCAACCGATCCACCGCGGCAGTGGCGAGGGTCTTCGGCATGATCGTGTCGAACCCGGACGGGTGGAGGTTGCTGGTGACCACCACACTGCGTCGTTCGTAGGCGGCATCGACAAGACGATAGAACGCCTCCGCCGCAGCCTGCCCCGACGGCAACATGCCGATGTCGTCGACGACGATCAACTCGGCGCGGGTGATCCTGGTGATGGTCTTGGTGACCGACCCATCCACCGCGGCCCGCCCGATCGCCGCGGTCAACGATTCGAGGGTGAACCACGACACCCGCATCCCCGCGTCGATCACCGCATGGGCGAGTGCTTCGACGAAGTGTGTCTTGCCGGTCCCGGACGGCCCGCTGACCGCGAGGTTCTCGGCGCGTCCCACCCACTCCAATGTGGCGAGCGCCTGCTGGGTCGGAGCCGGGATCGACGAATCCGCCTCGCGCCACGAGGAGAACGTCTTCCCGGCCGGAAGCCCCGCGGATTTGCGGCGCAGTGTCTTCGTGGCCTCGTCCCGGCCCCGGACCTCCTCGTCGAGCAGCACCTTGAGGACCTCGGTCGGATCCCACCGCTGCGCCTTCGCCGTCGCCAACACCTCCGGTGCGGCAGCCCGCAGATAGGGCAGGCGCATCCGTTTGAGCACGGCGACCAGGTCCTCGGGCAGCGGCGGCGCAGTGGGGTTCACGAGTCGACTCCTGCCGCTGCGGCGGCACCGAACCCGGCCCAGGCGCCGGTGCCGGGCTGGACCGAATGAGTCTCGTCGGCGACAACCACCCCGCCGGTGGTGGTGTTCTGGGCGCGGTGATGCGCGACGATCGCCGACAGGTCCGTCTCGGCGAACCGGCCGGACTCCGCCGCGGCGGTCAATGCCGCCGAGACGCTGTCGGCGCCGACGAACGCCGCCAACTCGACCGCCGCGGCCATCTTCGCCCGGATCCGCACCGCGCCGGCCGCGGACGCGGCGATCAACCAGGTGTGCGCACCGGGACCGAGGTCGAGGAACCGGGCCTCGGCCTCCGAACGAGCTTTCGGGACCGGGGTTTTCGGTGCCCCACCCGGTTCCTGCGGATGGTTCGGGTAGTGCGCCGGGTCGATCCTCGGGTTCCCCGGTGTCGAGAGCAGGTGCCGGGCGACCTCACTCAAACCCCGCCTGTTCTCGGCCCAGTTCGGGGTCTGGGGCAGGGCATCGAGGTCGGCGACGATCACCAGGTCGGTGCCGGCGGCGCGGACCCATACTTCGGTGCCGACCAGCCCCGGCGGCGTCGAATACCGCACCGACCCGAACCGGATCGTCTGATCGGTGCCGACACTGCGGGTGGTGCCCAGTGCCAGGGTGTGCGGGGCCGACGGCAGGGTGTGCAGGCGGACGCGTTCCTCGACCAGCGCCTCACCGGGGATGCGGGCGCTTTCCCGGTGCCGACGGCCGTTGACGGTGGCGGCGAACCGCTCGCAGGCGGCTTCGAGGTCGGCGAACGAGGTGTAGTCCGGCAGCAGGTTCGCCTCGGTGGGTACCAGATCCGCTTTGGCGATCTTGACGGTTGCTTCGCTGCCACCCTTCGATTCCGGATCATAAGGAACGCAGGTGTGCACTGCCATGCCGTAATGCCGTGCGGTCTCGACGATCTGGGGGTGCCTCACCGGGATTCCGGCGACGTGATCGATGCTCACGGTGCGGGGATTGTCGGTCAACGCGTAGGTCGGCACCCCACCGAAGCGGCGCACCGTGGCATCGAGGCACGCGATCAACGTCGGCAACGTCTGGTCCCACACCGGGATCACCACCCGGTAGCGGGACCACGACAGCCAGGCGCAGAACAACAGTGTCGAACGCAGAATCCCGCCCGGGCCGGGCACTTTCGGGCCGTCTCCCCAGTCGAATTGCATCCACAACCCGGGTTCGGTGATCCAGGGCCGGTAGGTGCGGCGATGCCCGGCCTGCCAGGCTGCTTTCGCATCCGCGACGGCGCGTCGGGTGGTGCGTTCGGTACCGTCGAATCCGGTAGCGATGAGGCGCTGGTGGACGATGTCGGCGCGGACCTTGCCTTTGCTGCGTTCGACCCATTCCTCGATCTTGGGGAGGTGGTCGTCGATGATGCGGGGCCGCCGCGACGGGCCGCTCAGCGGCATACCGGCGTCCCGGGCGGCGACGTAGCGGCGGACGGTTTTCGGATCGACCCCGGCCAGTTGCGCTGCCGAATGCGCGTTGCCGGTGGTGTCGTAGGCCTCGAGAATTTCCATGATGTCCCTGTCAGACTTCTTCATGCGTCCCTCCGGTGGGAGTTGCTCGGTGGTGGTCGAAGACCTCGAGCAAAACCCCGGAGGGGCGTTCGTGTCGGGACCGACACACCGCCGGTCCCCGTGTCCATCGATAGGGAGATCAGCTGTCCGTCAGCGGGGACGAACGTGTCCGTCTACAGGGAGGTTGGCATGTCCGCTAGCA
>NZ_JBUYWC010000040.1:0-2002 GCF_055230935.1 Rhodococcus ruitaii
CCGTTCACTGAGTTTCAAGTTCTCTCAGTGATCCGGGAATTACTTCCCGGAAGTCCCGGTGCCGCACATTCGACCCGTGGGTAGACGATTCGTTGGGGACTGCTTGCTGGGCAAGTCTGACATCTCCTCCACGTCCACGTTTCACCTCACCCGGCCACTCCGGGAAGAGGGTGTAAATCTGGTCTTCGAGATTACGCGCTGCATTCACATCTCGATCGAGAGAGAAACCGCAGCGTTCGCACTCAAAGGTTCGTTCGGACAGAAGCAGCTTGGTTTTCACTGCCTTACAGTTCGAACAGGTCTTACTGGACGGGTACCAACGGTCTGCGACCGCGAAGGTCGACCCTCGCCATGCGGTCTTGTACTCGAGCTGATGCCGCAACATCCCGAACCCGCAGTCGGAGATCGCCCGAGCTAGGTTACGGTTACGGACCATTCCCGCGACGTGGAGGTCCTCCACCCCGATTGCCCCGTACGTGTCGACCAGCGAGCTGGACAACTTGTGCAGCGAGTCTCGACGAGAATCCGCCACTCGGTAAGCCACCCGGTTACGTGTACGGTTGGCGCGATGCCAGCGTGCCGAGCCCGTGGATCCGGCCCGGCGGTCCGGTCCTTCGCGGCGTGAGACCACACGCGATTCGCGACGGAGCTTCGTTAGGGTCTTGCGGAGATGCTTGGGGTTCGGGTGTAGATCGCCCTTGGACGTTACTACGAGTGTTTTCACCCCGAGATCCAGCCCAACTGCTTCTTCGGGCTGCGTCGCGGTGGTCACTGTCCGCTCGACCTCGCAGGTGAAAACGACGAACCAGCGTCCCCGTTCCCGCTTGATTGTTGCGGACAATATGCGTGCGGTTCCCGCCTCGAGTCGTCGCGCCAGCTTCCTCGTGGACTCGTGCGTCTTGATCCGTCCGATGACCGGGAGAATGACATGCGTACGACCGTCGAGCCGAATCGCTCCGGTCGTGAATCGAACCGAGCCGACCTGATCGCCCTTGCGCCGCCTGAACTTCGGGAAGCCCATGCTCTTGCCTCCGCGAAGACCCTTACGAGACTGATTCCAATTCTCGAGACCGGCAGCCAGGTCTGCGAGGCCGGAGGACGCGGCCTCTTTCGAGAAGTCGCCCCACCACGGAAGCCCCGTTTCGCGGTCGATCGCGGCTGAGTGCTTACGTTGGTTCCACACCTTGCGGAGCCCGTACGCAGACCAGTTCAGCGTAGGTGTGCGGTCCTGTTCCGCGATGCCGTACGATGCTTCGGCCTGCCGTTGATTCATCACCGCCTCGAGATGCCCGAGCATATGGTTGTAGGCAAACCGGCTGGCCCCACAGTGCCCGTACAGCGCTCGTTCCGCGGCAGCGTTCGGGTCCAGGGCGTACTTGTACGCGCTGATCGCCACGGCCTTGTCTGCGATCATTGTGTCCCCTCCTTCGTTGCTGCTTCAATCGCTCGTTTGGCCCGGCTCGCTGCCGATCGTCGCCCGTAGAGGCGGGCGCACATGCTCGTAAGTAGTTCAGTGACGTCCCGGACCAGGTCATCGGTGAGTTCGTCATCGTTCAGGACGACAAGCTCACGTCCTGTTGCAGACAGTGCCGCCTCGAGATTCTCGACTCCGAAACGTGCCAGACGATCTCGATGCTCAACCACGATGGTGGTGGCCGAGGGATCTGCCAGTAGACGTTGCAGCTTACGACGTCGCCCGTTCAGTCCGGAACCGATCTCGGTCACCGTTTCTTCGACCACGAAACCGCGCTTGTTCGCCTCCTGCAACACACGGAGAGCTTGGCGGTCCAGATCATCACGCTGATCGCTGCTCGAAACTCGGCAGTACACAACAGTTCGAGTCTTTCTAGATTCGAACTCTGCTTCAGACTCGAGAACAATCCAACTTCCGGAGGGGGTCTGCATAACCGGAACCGGCATTTTGCCGTCCTTTGCCCACTGCCAGGCTGTCTGGTAGTGGACTCCCGCCTGCTTCGCCCACTCCGACAGTTTCATACTTCTA
>NZ_JBUYWC010000041.1:0-1824 GCF_055230935.1 Rhodococcus ruitaii
TCGTTCGTTCATCTGCACAACCACACCGAGTACTCGATGCTCGACGGCGCGGCCAAACTCGGCCCGCTGTTCGCCGAGGCACAACGGCTCGAGATGACGGCGGTCGGCATGACCGACCACGGCAACATGTACGGCGCCAGCGAGTTCTACAACTCCGCGACGAAGGCCGGGATCAAACCGATCATCGGGATCGAGGCCTACGTCGCACCCGAGTCGCGGTTCAACACCAAACGCGTCAAGTGGGGCGATCCCAGCCAGAAATCCGACGACGTGTCCGGCTCGGGTGCCTACACGCACATGACGATGGTCGCCGAGAACGCCACCGGATTGCGGAATCTGTTCACGCTGTCCTCGTTGGCGTCCATCGAAGGTCAGCTCGGTAAGTGGGCGCGCATGGACGAAGAGCTGATCGCGACGCACCACGAGGGGATCATCGCGACCACGGGGTGCCCGTCGGGGGAGATCCAGACGCGGTTGCGGCTCGGGCATGATCGCGAGGCCCTCGAGGCCGCCGCGAAATGGCAGGAGATCTGGGGCAAGGACAACTTCTTCCTCGAACTGATGGATCACGGGCTCTCGATCGAGCGTCGGGTGCGTGACGGGCTTCTCGAGATCAGCAACAAGCTCGGGATCCCGCCGCTGGCGACCAACGATTGTCACTACGTCACCAAGGACGCCGCGGAGAACCACGAGGCGTTGTTGTGCATCCAGACCGGTAAGACGCTGTCGGATCCCACCCGGTTCAAGTTCGACGGTGACGGCTACTACCTCAAGTCCGCGCGGGAGATGCGGGAGTTGTGGGACAGTCAGGTGCCCGGTGCGTGCGACAACACGGTGTTGATCGGTGAGCGGGTGCAGTCGTACGAGCAGGTGTGGGAGCATCATGATCGGATGCCGATCTTCCCGGTTCCGGACGGGGAGACGCAGGCCAGCTGGCTGCACAAGGAAGTGATGCGCGGGTTGGATCGGCGGTTCCCGCACGGGCCTGTTCCCGAGGAGTATCTGCGGCGCGCGGAGTACGAGATCAGCGTCATCAACGAGATGGGGTTTCCGGCGTATTTCCTCGTGGTCGGGGATCTGATCAATCATGCCAAGGAGGTCGGGATCCGGGTCGGTCCGGGTCGTGGTTCTGCGGCCGGGTCGCTCGTCGCGTATGCGATGGGTATCACCAATATCGATCCGATTCCGCATGGTCTGCTGTTCGAGCGGTTCCTCAACCCGGAGCGTGTGTCGATGCCCGATATCGATATCGACTTCGATGATCGCCGGCGCGGAGAGATGGTCCGTTATGCGACGGAGAAGTGGGGCAGCGACAAGGTGGCGCAGGTCATCACGTTCGGCACCATCAAGACCAAGGCGGCGATCAAGGATGCGGCGCGCGTCCAGTTCGGTCAGCCGGGTTTCGCCATCGCTGACCAGATCACCAAGGCGTTGCCGCCGCCGATCATGGCGAAGGATATTTCGGTGTCCGGGATCACCGATCCGGGGCATGAGCGGTACAAGGAAGCGGTCGAGGTGCGGTCGCTGATCGACTCGAATCCGGATATCGCGAAGATTTATCAGACTGCGAAGGGTCTCGAGGGTCTGATTCGTAATGCGGGTGTGCACGCGTGTGCGGTGATCATGTCGTCCGAGCCGTTGATGGACGCGATCCCGTTGTGGAAGCGTGCGCAGGACGGTGCGATCATCACTGGCTGGGATTATCCGTCGTGTGAGGCCATTGGCCTGTTGAAGATGGATTTTCTGGGTTTGCGCAATCTCACGGTCATTGGTGATGCGATCGACAATATCCGGGACAATCGGGGGATCGAACTCGACCTCGAC
>NZ_JBUYWC010000042.1:0-1474 GCF_055230935.1 Rhodococcus ruitaii
GGGAGAGGTCGATGTCGAGCTGCCAGGACGGGAGTGCGCCCTGCAGGTCGGGGGTCCAGGCGGTGAGGTAGTACTGCTGGCCGTAGATGATGCGGGGGATGTCGGCGTTCCATGCCTGCTGGACCTGCGCGAGGAGCGCGGGGCGCTGGTCCGGGCTGGCGGCGTCGAGTTGCACGGAAAGCACGTCGATTTCAGGGTTCGTGTAATTGACCCGATTGAGCGACGCGCCGGTGATGTACTGGTCGAGGTCGCAGGAGGTGCATTCGGGTAGCGACTGCTGCCCGCCGCCGGAGACAAGGACGTCGAACCCGCCGCCGCCGAGCTGGGACGCCTTGATCAGGTCGGCCAGTTCGACGGCGTTGAGGGTGGCGTCGATGCCGATGTTGCGCCATTGCGCGATGGCCTGGTTGGCGATCGCGATGTTTCCGGACTGGTTGGCGGACATCACCGACAGTGAACCGTCCCAGCCTGCGGCCTTGGCCTTGTCGACGAGTTGCTTGGCCTTCTCGGGGTCGTAGGCGACGCCTTCGAGGCCTTCGCCGAGGGGGCTGTCGCTCGAGACGAGGGTGGTGACCGGTTCGGCGACCCCGCCGGTGACGCGGTCGCTCATCAGTGCCGGGTCCAGCGAGAGCTGCAGTGCGAGGCGCACGTCGGGGTTGCGGGTGGGTGTGGTGTCGGCATTGGAGCCGATACCGAAGTTCGGTGTGAATCCCATGCGCAGTGGGTATTTCGAGTAGTTCGGGCCACTGTCGACGACCTGCTGGGACACCTCGAGGTCGGCGTTCCCCAGGAACACCTGAGCCTCACCCATGTCGAAGGCGTCCTTGCGGGCCTTCGCGTCGGGGATGGCGATGACGCGGACGGTGTCGAGACAGACGGGCCCGTTCCACCAGTCCGATTTCTTGTTCAGGACGACCTCGTTGCCGGGGGTCCAGTGGTCGAGGGTGAATGCGCCGGCGCCCGCGTTCGACGGCGGCGCGGAGGCCAGTGACGCCGGATCGACCTTCGGGTTGGTGATCATTCCGACGCCGGTCTCGAGAAGGTACGGGAACTCGACCCACTGCGCGGCCAGGGTGAACTCGACCGTGAGGGGGTCGACAGGTGTCATCGCGGTGATGCTGCGGCTGCGGGTGGCCCACATGGAACGGCTGGCCTCGCCGCGGTGTCGTTCGATGGAGGCGATGACCGCGGTCGCGTCGAACGGAGTGCCGTCGGGGAACACGGCCCCCTCCGGCAGGGTCAGAGTCCACACGGTGTGATCGGTGTTCGGGGTCAGCGACTTTGCCAGCAGCGGTTCGTGTTCCGACTTGGTCGGGTTCCACCGCATCAACGACGAGTAGATCTGCTGCGCCGGATTGACATAGAAGTAGCCGCCGGCTGGATCCATCGTCTGCGGCTCGGTCTGCTCCGCGATCGTCACCGCCCCGCCGGCCTTGCCGGCATCGCACACCCCCTCGTCACCACCACGCGCAAG
>NZ_JBUYWC010000043.1:0-1460 GCF_055230935.1 Rhodococcus ruitaii
CCCGTTACCTTTTTCATAGCCCTGCAACACAGGGTGACGGTCGCCAAGTTCGGTATGACTTCTCGCCCCTGTCTCTCGAATGATCCGGGGGGTGGTGTCGCCGAACCTGGTGACGTCGATGGACCGCTGATAGGGACACGGCCGCCTGCTGTGCGGGGACATCGGGCAGGTCTCTTCGTAACGTGGGTGCCGGGTGTCGACGTCGGATCGGTGACCGTCCGGAGCGGAACGAAAGGCACGCTTCATGGACCCGACCTACGCCGTGTTCTGCGGCATCGACGTGGGCAAAGGCGAACACCACGCCGTCGGACTCGACCCCGTCGGAACCCGCCTGTTCGACAAGGCCCTGCCCAACGACGAAGCGAAGCTGCGGGCCGTGTTCGACCGCCTGGCCGAACATGGGCCGGTGCTGGTGATCGTCGACCAACCCAACACCATCGGCGCGCTGCCGGTCACCGTCGCCCGAGCCTGCGGACACGCCGTGGCCTACCTGCCGGGGCTGACAATGCGCCGCGTAGCCGACCTGTACCCCGGCCAGGCCAAGACCGACGCCCGCGATGCATTCATCATCGCCGACACCGCCCGGACGATGCCGCACACCCTGCGCCGGGTCGATGTCGGCGACGAAGCCCTGGCCGAACTCGGGGTCCTCGTCGGATTCGACGATGACCTCGCCGGGGAGGCCACCCGGATCAGCAACCGCATCCGCGGGTTGCTCACCGGAATCCACCCCTCCCTCGAACGCGTTCTCGGCCCCCGGATCGCGCATCCGGCCGTGCTCGAGATCCTGTCGCGATGCGGAGGCCCGGTCGGCATCCGCAAGGCCGGCAAACGCCGACTCACCACCCTCGCGACCAAACATGCGCCGCGGATGGGCGCCCGCCTGGTCGAGGAGGTCCTCGCCGCACTGGATGCGCAAACCGTGACGGTACCGGGCAGCAACGCCGCCGAGATCGTACTGCCGAAACTCTCGGACTCGTTGAAAGAAGTTCTGCAACAACGCAAGAGAATTGCCGAGGATGTCGAGAGGATGCTCGACGACCACCCTCTTTCGCAGGTCCTGATGTCGATGCCGGGCGTCGGTGTCAGGACTGCAGCGCGCATCCTGCTCGAGGTCGGTGATGGATCGGCATTCGCCTCGGCCGCGCACCTGGCTGCCTACGCCGGTATCGCGCCGGTGACTCATCGTTCTGGTTCGTCGATCCGCGGTGAGCACCCCGCTCGGTCGGGTAACCGCAAACTGAAACGGGCGTTGTTCCTGTCGGCGTTCGCGGCGTTGCACGACCCGACCAGTCGTGCCTATTACGACCGCAAACGCGCCGAGGGTAAGAAGCACAATGCCGCGTTGATCTGTCTGGCACGCCGTCGCTGCGACGTCCTCTACGCCATGCTGAAGAACAAGACCTTCTACCGCACACCCGATGCTGCCGCCGCTTGACAAAACCATAGGGACACCCCCC
>NZ_JBUYWC010000044.1:0-1117 GCF_055230935.1 Rhodococcus ruitaii
CTAGTGCGGCGTGGGAAAAGTAGTTTGGCGGTCAAGTTTGAGATACTGCGGCATGCGAGTTGCTCCTTTGGTGTTGCGTGACGGGGATCGAGACGAGCTGGCTGCGTTGGTTCGGTCCAAGACCGTCCGTGCGGACGTGGCACGGCGAGCGCGGATGATGCTGCTTGCGGCCGACGGTGAGTCCAACACGCAGATCGCGCATACGGTCGGGGTGTCGCGGCCGACGGTGACCTTGTGGCGCAGTCGGTACGAGCAGGCCGGGATCGCCGGCCTGGTCGACGAGCACCGCTCGGGCCGACCCCGCAGTGTTGATCATGCGAAGGTCGTCGCCGCGACGCTCGCGCCGCCGCCGAAGAAGTACGGGGTCACGCATTGGAGCAGTCGGTTGCTCGGGAACCATCTCGGTATCGACAACACCACGGTAGCCGCGGCGTGGCGTGAGTACGGTGTCAAACCGTGGCGCAGTGAAACATTCAAGTTCTCTACCGACCCGGAACTGGTCGCCAAGGTCACCGACGTCGTCGGCTTGTATCTCGCCCCGCCGGAGAACGCGATCGTGTTGTGTGTGGACGAGAAGTCGCAGATCCAGGCGCTGGACCGGACCGCGCCGATGCTGCCGATGCGGATCGGTTCGGTCGAGAAACGCACCCACGACTACGTTCGGCACGGCACGTCGACGTTGTTCGCAGCTCTCGACATCGCCACCGGCAAGGTCACCGGGCTGTGCCGGCCACGGCATCGTCATCAAGAGTTCCTCGCCTTCCTTCGGCATCTCGACCGGGCATATCCGGAGCGGGATCTGCATCTGGTGATGGACAACTACGCCACTCACAAGAAGGCCGAAGTCCGTGCCTGGCTGGCCGAACATCCCCGCTTCCATGTGCATTTCACCCCGACCTCCGCGTCGTGGATGAACCTGGTCGAGGTCTGGTTCGGCATCATCGAACGGCAAGCGATTCATCGCGGCACCTTCGGCAGTGTCAAGGAACTGAACACGAAGATTCGTGCGTTCATCACTGGCTGGAACACCCGGTGCGCTCCGTTCGTGTGGACCAAGACAGCCGACCAGGTCCTGGCCAAAGCTAATCGGCAAGAAACTTCAACCACGGACCACTAG
>NZ_JBUYWC010000045.1:0-956 GCF_055230935.1 Rhodococcus ruitaii
GACCAGCACCTGGAACGCCACATGCCACCGGCCGGCCGAGTCCTCGGACACGGTGGCCGACAGGACACGGGCGGTGCCCGCCTCGATGCGGCGGGCCAACTTCCGGGTGGACTCACAGGTCTTGATCCGCCCCACCCTCGGCAGGGTGACATGACGGCGGTCCGGCTCGACCCGGAGGACGCCGGTGGTGAACCGCACCGACCGCCGCGACCGTGCGGTCGTGAACTTCGGGAACCCGACCGGATTCCCGGCACGCTCACCTTTACGGGACTTGTTCCACGCGTCCAACCCCCGAGCGAGGGCGTCCAATCCGGTGTTGTAGGCCTCCTTCGAGTTCTCGGCCCACCACGGCGCCACCACGTGTTTACGCACGTTCCACTGCTTACGCAACGCCGGTAGCGACCATCCCAACGACGGCGTCAACTCGTCCTCGGCGATACCGTACGTGCGTTCGGCCTGCCGTTGATCCATCACCGCCTTCACCAACGCGAGCATCGTGTTGTGCGCCTTGCGGGCACCACCCGCGTGCGAGCGGAATGCCCGCACCTGGGTGGGTGTGGGGTCGAGCGCGAACCGGTAGGCCTGCGCCGTCCAGCCGTGCGGGATCTCGAACCTCGCCATCAGGAACTCGCCTCGACCGGGCCGTCCTGCGTGGTGACGGTGACCGTGCGCATCGCACGAGTGCGCGCACGGCGGTGGCCGTAGAGGCGACCCTGCGCCGGCAAGGCCGCGATCGGATGCTCGGCTCCGAGCCGGGCCCGGCGGTCGCGGTATGTCACGATGATCATGCTCGCAGCAGGGTCCGACACAGTCTCGGGTGTGCCCTGCGCGAGGTGTCCCGTCCACGCCGGACCCGACCTCGGTGAGCACCGGGATCGGGTCGGTTCGTGCTGGCCCACACCGTGAGCGTGGTTTCCTGGTGGTCCGGGTCGCTGCACCGAGGGTGCAGACCCGCG
>NZ_JBUYWC010000046.1:0-935 GCF_055230935.1 Rhodococcus ruitaii
CGCCGCTGATCATGCCCCGGCGCATGAAACACCAAATGATTCAACCCCGCATCCACATACGCCCTCACCTGCTCGACCGCCACATCCGGATCCGACGCCACAATCCACCGCTTCGCCACCTGCTCGATCGGCAACGCATCCGCCGCCGCCTCCATCTCCACCGGATCCTCGATACTGTGCTTCTGCTCCGGCGACAACGACAACGGCGCCCAGAACCGCGTATTCTCGAGCGCCAACTCCGGATCCGTATCGTACGAAATCTTGATCTCGATCATCTTGTCGATCCCCGCCACCTCACGCCCAGCCTTCACCGCACCCTCAGCCACCGCCGGCAACAACTTGTCGGTATAGAGCTCCATCCCCTTCCCCGAAGTACAGATGAACCCATCCCCCACCCGACCCGCATACCGCGCCACCACCGGACCACCCGCCGCCACATACACCGGAATCCCCCCATCAGGCACGTCATAGATCGACGCCCCCACCGTCCGATAGAACTCCCCCTCGAAATCCGTGCGCTCCCCCGACCACAACGCCCGCATCAACCGCACCGACTCCCGCAACCGCGCAAACCGCTCCTTGAACTCCGGCCACGCATCGCTGTACCCCGTCGCGATCTCGTTGAGCGCCTCCCCGGTACCCACCCCCACGAACACCCGACCCGGATACAGACACCCCATCGTCGCGAACGCCTGCGCGATCACCGCCGGGTTGTACCGGAACGTCGGCGTCAACACCGAGGTGCCGAGCTGCACCCGCTGCGTCCGCTCACCGACCGCAGTCATCCACGCCAACGAGAACGGGGCATGACCACCGTTGTGCCGCCACGGCTGGAAATGATCCGACACCGTCGCCGAATCCATCCCGTGCGCCTCCGCGAGCACCCCCAACTCCACCAGTTCACGCGGACCGAACTGTTCCGCCGATGCCTTGTA